>NZ_VRVF01000045.1:0-42530 GCF_008040045.1 Methylobacterium sp. WL8
GCGGGTGGGGTGGGTCAAGGCCTGCACCCAGCCGAGATCCATAGTCGGCACGTCGAGGTCGATCTCGACCAGCGCGCCCCGCGACAGCTCGGCCGCGGCGACGAAGCGCGGCCCGTAGACGAGGCCCTGGCCGGCCGCCGCGGCGCGGACCAGCGCCTCCCCGTTGTTGGCGTGCATGCTGCCGCGCACCGGGACGACGACCTCCCCGCCGCGCCCGAAGCTCCAGGTCGAGGTGCCGGCCTGCGAGACGATGGTGTAGCCCAGGCAATCGTGGGCGGTGAGGTCCGCGAGGATCCGGGGCGTCCCCCGTTCGCGCAGGTAGCCGGGGGCGCCGCACAGCGCGATCCGCATCGGCGCGAGCTTGCGCGCGACCAGGCTGCTGTCGACGAGCCGGCCGATGCGCACCGCCACGTCCCACTTCTCCTCGAGCAGGTCGACGTAGCGGTCGGTGAAGCCGAACTCGACCGTCACCCGCGGATGGCGCGCATGGAAGGCGGGTAGCAGCGGCGCGAGGTGGAGGACGCCGAAGGTCGCGGGCGCGCTCACCCGCAGCAGCCCCTCGACCTCCAGGGCGCGCGAAGCCGCCTCGCCCTCCGCTTCGCCGATCTCGGCCAGGATGCGCTCGGTGCGTTCCAGGTAGGCGGCGCCGGCCTCGGTCGGCGAGACCCGCCGCGTCGTGCGATGGACCAGCGCGGTGCCCAGCCGCGCCTCCAGCGCATCGATGTGCTTCGTCGCCATGGCCGCGGACATGCGCAGCTCGCGCGCGGCGGCCGAGATGCCGCCGAGGCGGACCACGCGGACGAACACCTCCATGCCGGTCAGACGATCGGCCACGACCTCGTACTCCTGGTGTGAGCAGATCGTCATACATTGTCGATTATCGCATCGGACGGCAAGGTCCATATCCCGGCTTGCGACAGGCGGCGCCCCCGAACCGGGCCTCCTCCCGGAGGACCTCCGCCGACGCCGGACCCGCGTCCGATCCAACTGATCCAAGACGGAGAACACCCATGACCATCGCCGTGACCGGTGCCACCGGCCAGCTCGGGCGCCTCGTGATCGAGCGCCTGAAGGCCGAGGTTCCCGCCGACGCCGTCGTCGCGCTCGTCCGCTCGCCCGGCAAGGCGGCCGGCCTCGGCGTCGCCGCCCGCGCCTTCGACTACGCCAAGCCCGACACGATGGCCGCCGCCCTGGAGGGCGTGGAGACGCTGCTGCTGATCTCGTCGAGCGAGGTCGGCCAGCGCCCCGTGCAGCACCGCAACGTCATTGAGGCCGCCAAGCGTGCCGGCGTCGGGCGCATCGTCTACACCAGCATCCTGCACGCGGACCGCTCGCCGATCAGCCTGGCCGAGGAGCATCGCGCGACCGAGGCGGATCTGGCCGCGTCCGGCATCCCCGCCACGATCCTGCGCAACGGCTGGTACGTCGAGAACTACACCGCCTCGATCCCGCCGGCGCTCGCCAACGGCGCCTTCGTCGGCAGCGCCGGCGACGGCAAGCTGTCCCTGGCGTCACGCGCCGACTACGCCGACGCCGCGGTCGCGGTGTTGACCGGCCAGGGTCATGAAGGCCGCACCTACGAGCTCGCCGGCGACGACGCCGTGACGCTTTCCGATCTCGCCGCCGAGCTGTCGAAGGCGGCCGGGCGCGCGATCCCCTACCAGAACCTGCCGCAGGACACCTATGCCGGCATCCTCAAGGGCGCCGGCATCCCCGACGCCTTCGCCGAAGGGCTCGCCGCCTGGGACGTCGACGCCTCGCAGGGCGCGTTGTTCGACGACGGCCGCCAGCTCTCCCGGCTGATCGGCCGCCCGACCACCCCGCTGGCGCAAGCGGTCCGCGACGCCCTGCCGGCCGCCTGAAGAAGGAAAACGTTTCGATGAAGACCATCACCTGTGGCGGCGCGCTCGGCCTCGACGGGCTCTCGATCGTCGACGGCCTCGATCCCGGTGCGCCCGGGGCCGGCGAGGTGCGCGTGCGCATCCATGCCAGCTCGCTCAACTTCCACGACCTCGCCGTCGTCACCGGGCGCATGAAGACCGCCCCCGGGCGCGTGCCGATGTCCGACGGCGCCGGGATCGTCGAGGCCGTGGGCGCGGGCGTCGCCGACCTGTCGGTGGGAGACCGCGTCGTCTCGACGTTCTTCCCGCACTGGATCGACGGCGAGCCCACGGTCGCCGACTTCTCGACCACGCCGGGCGACGGCGTGGACGGCTACGCCCGCGAGGTCGTGGTCGCGCCGGCCAGCGGCTTCACCCGCGCGCCGGCCGGCTACAGCCACGCGGAGGCGGCGACGTTGACCACCGCCGGGCTGACGGCCTGGCGGGCGCTGGTGGCGAATGGCGGTCTCAAGGAGGGCGACAGCGTGCTGGTGCTCGGCACCGGCGGCGTGTCGATCTTCGCGCTCCAGATCGCCAAGGCGATGGGGGCGACCGTCATCGCCACCTCGTCCTCCGACGCGAAGCTGGAACGCGCCCGCGGGCTTGGGGCGGACCACCTCGTCAACTATCGCACCCGGCCCGACTGGGGCATGGCGGTGCGCGACCTGACCGGCGGGCGCGGCGTCGACCACGTGGTCGAGGTCGGCGGTGCCGGCACGCTCGCCGAGTCGATCGTGGCGGCACGGGTCGGCGGCCACATCGCGCTGATCGGCGTGCTCACCGGGCCGGCCGGCCCGGTGCCGACCGCGGCGCTGATGGCACGCCAGCAGAGGCTTCAGGGCCTGATCGTCGGCAGCCGCCGCCTCCAGCAGCAGATGATCCGCGGCCTGGAGGCGACGGGCCTGCGTCCGGTGATCGACCGCAGCTTCCCGCTGGACGACATCGCCGAGGCCTTCCGCCTGCAGCAGGCCGGCGATCACTTCGGCAAGATCGCCCTCGAATATTGATCGCGCGGAAGAGGCGGCCTCCGCTTCGATCGCGCGGAGGCCGTGTCACACCTCCGGCACCGGATACCGGCTCAGGTCCGGCTCCTTGGCGCGGCCGGCGGTGAAGCGCGCAGCCAGGCGGCGGGCGGGCTTGGTGCTCGCGATGCGCAGGGCGCCGTGGAGCAGGCGGATGCCGAGGCGGGTGTTCGGGTTCATCAGCTTCGGCGCGATCTTGGGCACGCCCTGCCCGTCCTCGACCATCGGGCGCATCGCGCGCTCGTAGGCGGCGAAGGCCGCGGCGACGTCGTCGGCGGCGGCCAGCTCCGCGGCGAGGACGTAGGCGCCTGTGACGGCCAGCGTCGTGCCGATGCCGGCGAGCGGCGTGGCGCACCAGGCCGCGTCTCCGGTGACCGCCACGCGGCCGCCGGACCACCGCGGCATCCGCACCTGGCGCAGCACGTCGAAGTAGAAGTCCGCGGTGGCGTCGAGGCCGGACAGGACGCGCGCGGCCTGCCAGCCGGCGTCGGCGAAGCGTTCGCGCAGGTAGGCCTTCTGCCGGGCGGCGTCCCAATCCTGCTCGCCGCCCGGGGGCTGGCGCAGGGTCAGCATCGCGCGCGTGGTGCCGTGCTGGTCGGGACGCAGCGAGATGCCGCGCCCGCCCGGCGCGTTGAACCAGCGCCACATCCGGTCGTCGCCCGCGATGCGCGGGATGGTGAAGTAGGCGATGGTCAGGTCCATCCAGCGCGGGTCGGCCTCGCCGGGGAAGACCAGTTCGCGCGTGCTCGAGCCGACGCCCTCGGCGATCAGGACCGCGTCGTAGCGCGCGCTCGCCCCGCTCGCGAAGCCCACCGTCACGGCGTCGGCCGCGTCGTCGATGCGGGTCACGCGGTCGCCGAAGCGGTAGGTCGCGCGCTGCCGGGCGGGCTCGTAGAGCAGCCGCGCGAGGTCGCCGCGCAGGATCTCCATCTCCGCCGTCGGGCCGTCGCCGAGGCTCGGATCCATCCGGAAGGCCGCGACCGCCCGGCCCTGCCCGTCGACCCAGGCGGTGCCCTCCTCGCCGGTGCCCTGCGCGAGGGCGATCTGCTCCAGGCCCATGCGGCGCAGGACCGCGCGCCCGACCCCGCGGACGTCGACGTTCTGGCCGCCGTCCCGGAAGTCCGGCGCCCGCTCGACGACGGTGACGTCGAAGCCGGAGCGCCCCAGCCACCACGCCGCGGTGTTGCCGGCGACGCTGGCGCCGGTGATCAGGATGCGGCGGGGCATGCGGGGCTCATGGTGGACGGATCAGGGCCCCGCCGCGCCGGCGCGGTTGACCGCCCGCCGCAGGGTGCGGGACAGGTCCTCCACCGAGTAGGGCTTCTTCAGGAGCGGGAAGCCGTGGGTGCCCTGCTCGGCGATGACGTGGCTGTAGCCGGAGGCGAGCACGACCGGCAGGCCGGCTTGGCGGTGGCGGATCTCCCGCGCCATGTCGATGCCGTTCATCCCCGGCATCACCACGTCGGAGAACACCACGTCGAAGCGCGGGGACGCGGAGAGCACCGTCAGGGCCTCCTCCGCGCTCATCGCCCACACGGTCTCGTAGCCGAGCTCGCGCAAGGCCTGGGTGGCGAAGGAGCCGACCTCCTGGTTGTCCTCGACCACGAGGACGCGGGTGCCGTGCCCGTCGGCCAGGGGCTCGGGCTCGCCGTCGTCCTCGGCCGCCACCGAGCGCCCGACCTCGCGGGGCAGGTACAGGGTGAAGGTCGTGCCCTCGCCCAGCGTGCTCTCGACCACGACCTCGCCGCCCGACTGCTTGGCGAAGCCGAACACCTGCGACAGGCCGAGCCCGGTGCCCTGGCCCACGCCCTTGGTGGTGTAGAAGGGCTCGAAGATCCGGTCGAGGTCGGCGGTCGCGATGCCGGTGCCGGTGTCGCGGACCGAGACGGCGACGAAGTCGCCGGCGACGCGGGGATGGGCGCGCACCGCCGGGATGGCGGAGGCGCGGCGGACGTTGATGTCGAGGCGGCCCTCCCCGTCCATCGCGTCCCGGGCGTTGATGGCCATGTTGACCAGCGCGGTGTCGAACTGGCTCGGGTCGGCGTCGATCAGGTAGGGCACCTCGTTGCCGCGCCCGTCGCGGTTGGCGGCGACGTCGGTGACCACGCGGATGCGGGCGCCGGTGAGCGTGCCGACCATGTCGGCGACCGAGGCGACGCTGCGGCCGACGTCGAACACCTCCGGGGTCAGGGACTGGCGCCGGGCGAAGGCGAGCAGCTGCCCGGTGAGCTTGGCGGCGCGGGTGACCGTGTCGGAGATCGCGCCGATGTAGCGCTGGCGGCGCTCCTCCGGCAGGTCGGGGCGCTTGAGCAGGTCGGTCGAGGACCGGATCACCGTCAGCAGGTTGTTGAAGTCGTGCGCGACGCCGCCGGTGAGCTGGCCGACCGCCTCGAGCTTCTGCGACTGGCGCAGCTGCTCCTCCAGGGCGCGGCGCTCGGTGACGTCGCGGCCGGCGCCGTAGAAGTGGTCCTCCTGCGGGATCGCGTTCCACGACACCCAGCGGTAGCCGCCGTCGGCGGTGAGCATGCGCACGTCGAGGCTGTCCAGCACCTGGCCGGCGCGCAGCTGCTCGAAGGCGGCGGAGGCGGCCGCCTTGTCCTCGGGGTGGACGTAGTCGCTGAACGAGGTGCGCACGAGCTCGAAGGCGGACCAGCCCAGCATCCCGTTCCAGGCCGGGTTGACCGAGCGGTAGAGGCCGTCGAAGCCGCAGACCACGAGGAGGTCGCGGCTGGCCCGCCAGACCAGGTCGCGCTCCGTGGTCCGGTCGCGGGCGGTGTCGCGCAGGACGCTCTCGGCCTTCTGCCGGTCGGTCACGTCGTTGAACAGCAGGGCGACGCGGTGCTGCACGGGATCGCCGATGCGCAGGGCCTGGACCTCGAACCAGCGGCCGAGCGCGACGACCCCGCTCTCGAAGCGGACGGCCCGGCCGGTCAGGGCGACCTTTCCGTAGGTGTCGAGCCAGCTCCGCTCGAGGTCGGGCACCACCTCGCTCACCCACTTGCCGACCACGTCGTCGAGGCCGGTGTGGCGCGAGAAGGCGGGGTTGGCCTCGACGAAGCGGTAGTCGACCGCGCGGCCGTCGGCGTCGAACCGCAGCTCGATCACGCAGAAGCCGGCGTCGAGCGCGTTGAACAGGGTGCGGTAGCGCGCCTCGCTCTCGGCGAGCATGCCCTCCTCGGTGCGGAACCGGGTGACGTCGAGCTGGCTCGCGAAGAAGTAGCGCAGGTGGCCCTCGGGGGTGAAGACCGGGCTGACGTAGAGCTCGTTGCGGAAGGTCGAGCCGTCGCGGCGGTAGTTCAGGATCTCGACGACCACGTCGCGCCGCGCGGCGATGGCGTCGCGCACCTTGGCGATGTCGGACGGGTCGGTGTCCGGCCCCTGCAGGAAGCGGCAGTTGCGGCCGATCAGCTCCTCGGCCGAGTAGCCGCACAGGACCTGGAACGCCCGGTTGGCGAACACGATCGGGTTGTCCGGCAGGTTCGGGTCGGTGACGATCTGCGGCATGCGGGTCTTCTCCGCCGCCGTGAACAGCAGGTCGACGTCCGCCCCGGAGGTGCGCTGGCCCTCCTGCGGCAGGCGCACATGCGCGGCGTTGCGCTCGCGCAGGCGCGCGACTTCGGCCTCGAGTCTCCGGTTCTCGCTGCGCAGGCGCTCGATCTCGTCGTCCATGCCGTCCATTTCCAGGGACATGTTCCGGGAGGCTCGCCGCCCCGGAACACCCGTTCGCGAACGGTCCGCGGCGACGGCGGAGCGCCCGTCCGGACGCCCGTGATGCCGCCGGCCTTCATGCGTCAGGCGATCGCCTCCGGTCAACGCGGGGGGCGCAGGGGGCATCGCGGACGGTCGCCGCAGGCCGATCCCGAGCGGTCGGAAACCGATGCCCGGCCTCCACGCCGGACCATCCGAGAAGGAGCAGGAACTCCTGGCACCCGGCGTCGGATTTCCATCGCCGGACGCTGCGACGCAGCGAACGATCATCCCCTGTTGGAACGCGATCGGGCCGAAGGTGTTTTAGGTCCCATACGCATCACGACAGGAGAACTCGAATGCGCAAGCTCGCACTCGCTTCCACCGCGCTGCTCGGCCTCGGCCTGCTGGCGTCGGCGCCCGCCGAGGCCCGCGGCTGGGGTTACGGCGGCGGCTACGGTCACGGCGGCTACGGCTATCGCGGCGTCGGCTTCCGCGGCGGCTACGGCGGATACCGTGGCTACGGCGGATACGGACGCGGCTACGGCTACCGCCGCGGCATCGGCCCGGGCGCGGCCATCGGCCTCGGCATCGCCGGCCTCGCAGCCGGCGCGATCGTCGCGAATTCCTACGGCGGCTATGGTGGTTACGGCGGATACGGCTACGGCCGCCCGGTCGGCTATTACGGCGGCTACGGCTACGCGCCGGCCTACGGTTACGCCCCGGCCTACGGCTACGGCTACCCGGCCTACGGCTACTGACGAACGGACGCGCGGGCGGGCATCGCCCGTCCGCACAGGTTCATCGTTCGAGGGCGCCCGACGCGAGTCGGGCGCCCTCCTTCGTGTTCGGTCGCGAGGTGAGCGCGGCGCGGCCGCCGGCCCGTCACCGGGCCGGGACCACCATCCGGAAATGCAGCCCGGCGGCGTCGATGGTGCGCTCGAAGCGGCCGGCGAGGCTGCGCTCGATCGTCTGCTTGAGAAGGCGCGAGCCGAACCCGGTGCCGTCGGCCTTGGTGATCCCGGACGCCGCGCCGGCCTCGGTCCAGTCCAGCGTCAGCACGTCGTCGGCGACCCGCGCCACGAGGTCGAGGGTGCCGCCGCCCGCCAGCGCGCCGTACTTGGCGGAGTTGGTGGCGAGCTCGTGGAAGATCATCGCGTAGTCGTTGACCTTGTCGCGCGGCGCCACGACCGCGTCCGCCACGTCCACGGTGATGTCGGCGCCGCGCAGGTACGGCGCCAGGATGCGCTCGGCGAGGTCGCGCAGGCGCACGTCGCCCTGGTCGGCCCCACTGGCGCGCATCGCCAGGGCGGTCGCCTCGTGCAGCACGCCGAAGCGCTGCGACAGGTCCTCGGCGAAGTTCGGCGTCGAGGTCGCCTCCCTTGCGACGATGGCGGTGAGCGCGCGGGCGACCGTGAACATGTTCGAGACGCGGTGGGCGAGCTCGGCGGTCAGCAGCCGCTCGGCCTCCTCGGCCCGCTTGCGGTCGGTGATGTCGAGGAAGATGGCCTGGACCCATTCGCCGACCCGGCCGGCCTCGCCGCCGACGCCGCGCGCCGAGATCCAGCGCGCGTCGGCGCCCTCGCCGATGCGGAAGTCGAAGCTGTAGGCGTGCGGGTCGACGGCGCTCGCCGCCCAGTCCCGCATCATCGCGGGGCGGTCCTCGGCGTTCACCCGCGCGAAGAGGGCGTCGATGCCGACCACCGGCTCCGTCGTCTCCCAGAACGCGCGGCAGAGTTCGTCGAGCTGGGCGAGGCGCCGCTCCGGCGACCACGCCCAGAGGCCGACGCCGCCCCGATGGATCGCCGCGGTGAAGCTCGCGAGCGTCCACGCTTCGCCGGTGAGATCCGTGCCCTGCGCCATGCGTCCTTCCGAATCGAGCTGTTCGCATCCTGCCGGAATTCGGCCCGGATGCAGGCGCGGCGCCGTCTCGACGGAAGGGAACTCGGATCTGGCGCCTTTGCTCCGGTCGCGATGTCGCGATGCGGCACCCGCACGAGACCGTCACGCGCGAGGGATGCAGTCGGGCGTCAGCCTTCGGCCCGCTCCACGAAGCGCCGGCATCCGAACACCTCGCTGTCGCGCGATCGCTGGAGGATTCCTTCGCGCGCAGCTACGCGCCCCCTGATCCCGAGGGGCTTGTGGCCGGACACCCAGTCCCTGTCGGACGCCCGACCTCAGTGGTGCCCGGCCATGTGGCGGCCGATCGTGGCCACCTCGGCGGTGGCGGCCGGCGTCTCGTAGACGAGGCGGCCCTCCGACATCACCACGATGCGGTCGGACAGCTCCAGGATCTCGTCGAGGTCTTCGCTGATCAGCAGCACCGCGGCGCCGGCGTTGCGCGCGGCCACGATCCGGTTGCGGATCTCCGAGACGGCGGAGAAATCGAGGCCGAAGCACGGGTTGACCACGATCAGCAGGTCGACCGGGTCGGTCAGCTCGCGGGCGAGCACCGCCCGCTGCACGTTGCCGCCGGACAGGGTGGCGATCGGCGCCTCCGAGGAGGCGGTCTTCACCTTGAACCGCTCGATCAGGTCGCGTCCGCGCCGGGCCATCGCCCCCCGGTCGAGCCAGAAGGTCGGCTTGGCCGTGGGGTCGTCGCCGCGCCGGTCGAAGGCGCGAAAGCCCAGGTTCTCGACCACCGACATCCGCGGCGCGCAGGCGTTGCGCAGCGGCTCCTCCGGGATGAACCGGACTTTTCGCGCGCGGCTCTCGGCGCGGGTGCCGGCATAGGGCGCGCCGGCCACCACCACCCGGCCGCCGGTGGCGCGGACCTGCCCGCCGAGCACGTCGGCCAGCTCCTTCTGGCCGTTGCCCGAGACGCCGGCGATGCCGACGACCTCGCGGGCGCGAACGCTGAGCGCGTCGATCGCGATGTGGCGCAGGCCCGAGGCGTCGGTGGCGGTGACGCCCGCGATGCGCAGGACCTCGCGGGCTTCGTCGGGCGCGCCGACGCGGGCGGCCGGCACGCGCACCTTGCGCTCGCCCATCATCATCGCCGCCATGTCGTCGCGGGAGAGTTCGCCGACCGCGCCGCCGCCCACGAGCTTCCCGCGCCGGAGCACGCTCAGGCTCCGGGCGAAGGTCTCGACCTCGCGGAACTTGTGGCTGATCATCAGCACGGTGAGGTCGCCGCGATCGGTCATCGCGCGGAGCAGCCCCAGCACCTCCTCGGCCTCGGCCGGCGTCAAGACCGAGGTCGGCTCGTCGAGGATCAGGAAGCGGGCTTCGAGATAGAGCTGCTTGACGATCTCGAGCTTCTGCTTCTCGCCCGCCGCCAGCTCCGCCACCGGCCGGTCGAGGTTCAGCCGGAACGGCATGCCGGCCATGAAGGCGGAGAGCCGCGCGCGCTCGCGGCCCCAGGCGATCACGGAGGGCGCGTCGGCGCGGCTGATGACGAGGTTCTCGGCTCCCGTGAGCGAGGGCACCAGCGTGAAGTGCTGGTAGACCATGCCGAGTCCGCGCCCCTGCGCGCCCTTCGGGTTGGTGATCTCGGCCTCGCGGCCGTCGACCAGCACCGTGCCGGCACTCGGGGCGTAGAAGCCCATCACGCACTTCACCAAGGTCGACTTGCCGGCGCCGTTCTCGCCGAGCAGCGCGTGGAAGCCGCCGGCCGCGATCTTCATCGACACGTCGTCGAGGGCGGCGAAGGCGCCGAAGCGCTTCGTCATGCCGACGGTCTCGACGCCGATGGCGCGCGGCGGGACGGGCATCGGGACCGGGGCTGGCGACGTCATGGGCGGCCTCTCACGGCGCGTGGGCGATGATCGCGACGGGGCCGCCGCCATCCGGTCCCTGATGCTCGGCGCCGCCCGAGACGTAGAGTTCGGCGTGGCCGACGAGGCCGGCGAGCACCCCGCCGACGAAGCCGCGGGCGTGGCGGGTCGCGGCGAGGTCGGAATCGGTGAGCATGGTGGTGCGACGCCCGCGCAGGCGCCCGTCCGACGGGGCCTCGGCCTTGGCCAGCAGCGCCACGAGCCGTTCGCGCTGCGCCGGCGCCAGCTGTCCGGCCGCGCCGAGGCCGAGCCGGGCCAGCGCGGCCCGCACCGGCTCGACGTCGAGGGCGTCCGCCATGGTGGCGTGGTCGATCCGCAGCGGGCCGGACCAGCCGGCGCCGCGCCCGAGCACGACGATCTCGTGGCCCATCAGCTCGACGCCGGCCGACGCCGAGGCGCGCGAGGAAGCGAGCGCAAAATCCCGGCCGATCGCGCCCTCCTCCAGCGCGCCGACCTCGCCCAACGCCGTGGCGATGCCCAGCGAGGCGGCGGCGCGCGACAGGCCCATGGATTTCAGCGTGTCGGCGGTGGCGCAATCCGCGCCCCGGCCGCGCGCTGCGGCGATCCGCTCCGAGGTGAGGAGCGGGCACTTAACCTGGACGAACTGCACGTCGGCCGGGTCGGCGATGCCGGCGTCGCGCATCGCCGCGCGCACGCCCTCGGCCACCGACTCGACCTGGGCCAGGCGCCCGACCTCTTCGGGCGCCAGGTCGGCGGTGTGGGCGTGGCCGATGGCGAGGGCGCCGGGCTCGGCGGGTTCGTCCGCCTCGCGCACCTCGAAGACCGTCAGGTGCGGGGACAGACCGCCCTCGGTGCCGCCGGACATCACCAAGCAGACCCGCTCGGCGGCCGCCTCGCCGGCATGCCGTCGGAGCAGGTCGCGGAGCGCGCGGGCGGCGAGCCCACGGGTCCAGTCGTTGACCAGGCCGTTGCCCTCGGTCTTGCCGAAGATGGCGACGACGGCGCCCGGCACGATCCGGCCCTCCGCGATCGCGCGTTCCAGGCCGGAGACGTCGTCGGGGGCGGCGACGGCGATGCGGTGGACGACGGCGCGGCGCGTGCTCATGCGGCCGCCTGCGCGGTCACGGCCGCGATCACGGCGTCGGTGTCGGAGACCGCGCCGAACACGCCGCCCTGCATCGTCACCATGCGGAGCGCCGCCATGTGGTTCTGCGGATCGGTGGCGCCGCAGGCGTCGCCCAGCACCACGCATTCGAAGCCGCGGTCGTTGGCCTCCCGCATGGTGGTGGAGACGCAGACGTCGGTGGTGATGCCGGTGAGCACGAGGTTGCGGATGCCGCGGGTACGCAGGACCAGCTCGAGGTCGGTGGCGCAGAACGCGCCCTTGCCGGGCTTGTCGATCACCACCTCGCCGGACAGCGGCGCGAGTTCGGGGATGATCTCCCACCCGGGTTCGCCGCGCACCAGGATCTTGCCGCAGGGCCCGGGGTCGCCGATGCCGGCGCCGATCCGGCGCGAGCGCCAGCGCTTGTTCTCCGGCAGGTCGGAGAGGTCGGGCCGATGGCCCTCGCGGGTGTGGACGACCAGGTAGTCGCGGCTGCGCATCGCGGCGAGCAGGCGGGCGATCGGCGCGATCGGCGCCCGGGTCAGCGACAGGTCGTAGCCCATCGCGTCGACGTAGCCGCCCGCCCCGCAGAAATCCGTCTGCATGTCGATGATGACCAGCGCCGTATTCGACGGCCGCAGGTCGCCGTCGTAGGGCCAGGGGTAGGGCTCGGCGGGGATGGTGGTGCCGGGCCGTGCGTCGGCGGAAGGAGGACGATCGAAGCTCATGACGATGCCTCAGGGCACTGGCTTGCCGAACCGCTTTGTCGTGACAATTTCGACGTGACGACGCGCTTCGAATGGGATCCCGACAAGGCCGCGTCCAAGCTGCGCAGGCATGGGGTGCGGTTCGAGACGGCAGCGCGCGTCTTCACGGACCCGTTCGCGATCACCTCGGCGGATCGGATCGAAGATCGGGAGCTGCGGTGGCGGATCGTCGGGATGGCGGACGCGATCCGGGTGCTCGTCGTCGTCCACACGATCCGTGAGGCGACCGAAGCCGGCGAGGAGATCGAGGTCGTCCGCATCATCTCCGCCCGCAAGGCCGATCGTTCGGAAAGGCGAAGCTATGAAGACGAAGCTTGTTAGCTACGAGATCGACCTCGCCAACCCGCCGCCCCTCACCGAGACGCAGAAGACGGAGCTTAAGGCACGCGCGGCGATGCCGGACGAGGCGATCGACGACGGCGACATCCCGCCCCTGACCGAGGCGTTCTGGGCGAACGCCGTGCGCAACCCGTTCTACCGGCCGGTGAAGACCTCCACGACGGTGCGGATCGATGCCGACGTGCTGGCGTGGCTGCGCGCGCCCGGGCGGGGCTACCAGACGCGCATCAACGCGATCCTGCGCCGCGAGATGATGGCGGCGCTGAAGAAGGGCTGAGGCCCTCACTCGGCCGCCTCCCGCGCGGCGGATGCGTTCGGGTTCGTCTGCCCGGCGCCGTAGGAGCGGGTCGGCGCGGGGAAGCCGCAGGCGGTGCCGTCCACGGTCCGGACCTGGTCCTCCCAGGGCACCCTGTACCGGCCGGCCGCGAGGTCGTGCATGTAGGTGTAGGGGCAATCCTGCGCGCCGCCCTTCACCGCCGTGTAGCCGCGGTGGCCGAGCTGGTAGATGTTGTTCTCGACGCCCCAGTGGATGCGGGCCTCGCGCACGAGGTCGGGCCGGACCTCCGCGGTGATGATCTCGTCGACGCGGCCGGTGGTGCCGTGGGCGAGGATCGCCCCGTCGAAGTTGCAGACCATGCCCTCGCCCATCGAGTCGAAGGTGCCGTCCGAGCCGCACAGGCAGACGTTGGCGGTGACCATCAGGTTGCAGAAGGCGTTCGACTGGTTGGTGAAGCGCCAGGATTCGCGGATCGGCGCGGTGTAGCCGGCCGTGCGGATCATGATCTCGGCGCCCTTGTAGGCGCATTCGCGCGCCATCTCCGGGAACATGCCGTCGTGGCAGATGATCAGCGCGAGCTTGGCGCCCTTCGGACCGTCGATCACCGGGATGCCGAGGTCGCCCGGCTCCCACGGCTCCACCGGCACCCAGGGGTGCATCTTGCGGTAGTACAGCTTCACCGCGCCGGTATCGTCGACGACCAGGCCGGTGTTGTAGGGCGCGCCGTGCGGGTTGAACTCCATGATGGAGAAGCAACCCCAGATCCGGTTGTCGACGCAGGCCTTGCGGAAGGCTGCCACCTCCGGCCCGTCCATCCGGCACATCAGCTCGGGCCGCGTGTCCATCGAGAGGCCGTGGAGTGCGTATTCGGGGAACACCACGAGGTCCATCGTCGCGAGGTTCGCCCGCGCCTTGGCCACCATCGCGACGATCCGGTCGGTCTGCGCCGCCAGGTCGGCCGGCGTCTCGATCCGCGGCAGCTTGAGCTGCACCAGGCCGAGGACGACGCCGTTCGGGGATTTGTTCAGGCCGCCGAGACCATTCATGAGAAACCCTATTTCGAGAGGGAGAGCTCGCCCGGCGCGCCGGTCAGCGCCCGGTCGGGCGACGAGGTGGCGATCAGCAGGGCGAGCGTGAGGACGTAGGGGGCTGCGTAGTACAGGTAGTAGCCCTGCGTGACGCCGACCGATTGCAGCGCCGGGCCGAGCGCCCCGGCGCCGCCGAACAGCAGGGCGGCGGCGAAGCACGCGAGCGGGTTCCAGCGGGCGAAGATGACGAGCGCCACCGCCATCAGCCCCTGGCCCGACGAGATCCCCTCGTTCCACGAGCCCGGATAGTACAACGACAGGTAGGCGCCGCCGATCCCGGCGAGCACGCCGCCGGCGGCCGTCGCGTAGAGGCGCACGCGGTCGACGTCGTAGCCCATGGCGCGCGCCGCGTCGGCGCTGTCGCCGACGACGCGCACGATCAGCCCGGCCTTGGTGTTGCGGAACGCCCACCACAGGAACACGGAGAGCGCGGCGCCCGCCAGGAACAGCACGTTGACGCGCAACGCCGCCTGGATCTGCGGCACGTCCGACCAGAACCCGAACGGGATCGCCGGCAGCGGCGGGGCGGAGGGCTGGATGAAGGCCTTGCCGAAGAAGAAGGCCAGCCCGGTGCCGAACAGCATCAGCGCGATGCCGACCGCCACGTCGTTGACCCGCGGTAGGCGGCAGACGAACCCGTGCAGCAGCCCGAAGGCGCCGCCGGCCAGGCCGGCCACCGCGACGCCGGCCCAGGGCGAGCCGGTGAGCACGGCGGTGGCGTAGGCCGACATGGCGCCGAACACGAGGGTGCCTTCAAGCCCGAGGTTGATCCGCCCCGAGCGCTCGGTGATGGTCTCGCCGAGGCTGACGAACAGGAACGGCGTCGAGACGCGGATCGCGCCGCCGACCACCGCGATCAGGACGCTCCAGAGCCCGAGGTCGCCGTTCATCGCATGCTCCCCGCCGTGGTCATGCCGGCGCCCCCGCCGGCAGGGCGGCGACCGCGCGCTTGGTCGCCCACAGGTGCGGGCTGAACAGGTGCAGGCGCCCGTAGAGCGTCTCGCTGGCCAGCACCACGAGGAACAGCAGCCCTTCGAGCACCAGCACGGTGGCGTCGGGCAGCTGCATCCGGCGCTGGATCAGCCCGCTCGACGCCTCGATCCCACCGAGCAGGAACGCGACCGGCATGATCGCGATCGGGTTCTGGCGGGCGAGGAACGCGACGAGGATGCCGGTGTAGCCGTAGCCGGCCGCCAGCGTCCCGTTGGCGGTCCCCTGCACCGCGACCACCTCGAAGAACCCGGCCAACGCCGCGAAGGCGCCACCGAGCGCGGTGAAGCCGACGATCAGGCGCCCGACCGGCAGGCCCTGGATCTGGGCCGCGCGCACGTTCCCGCCGGCGATCCGCGCGGCGAAGCCCAGCGTCGTGCGGTCCATCAGCACGTAGGCGACGAGGCAGGACAGGACGCCGACCCCGAGGCCCCAATGCACCCCGATCCCCGGCATCGGCGCCAGCATGAAGGCGTCGCCGACGGGCAACGTCGAGGGCTTGTTGAGGCTCGCCGGATCGCGCAGCCAGCCTTCGATCAGGTGGTTGGAGAGCGCGATGGCGATATAGGACAAGAGCAGGCTCGCGATGGTGGCGTTGACGCCGCGATAGGCCTGAAGGAAGCCGACGGCCCCGATCCAGACCGCGCCGACGAGGGCGGCGGCGAGCGCCATCAGCGGAATCGCGAGCGCGGGCGGCAACGCGGCCAGCGGCTGGGCCGCCGCCGCCGCGCCGAGGCCGCCGAGCACGATCGCCCCCTCCCCGCCGATCACCACGAGCCCGAGGCGGGCGGGCAGCGCGACGCAGAGCGCGGCGAACAGCAGGGGCGCGGCGCGCTGCAGGCTGTTGCCGAGGGCGAAGGGCGAGCCGAAGCCGCCGCGATAGACGATGTCGACGAACTGGAGCGGCGACTTGCCGAGCGCCGCCAGGAACAGGCCGAACAGCACGAAGCCGGCGAGCGCCGCGCCGACCGGGATCAGGAACGCCTCCGAGCGCCGCGCCAGCCAGGCGCGGACCTGGAGGCCCCGGGAAGGGCCCTCGATCACCTCGACCGGTGCCACAGCGGCGTCCGCGACCATCCCGCACCGTCCTTCGGTTCCACGATCCCGCAAACCCTGCGGCAGGAAGCGTGCCAGCTTCTCCGACCCCGTCGGATCGAAGGCCGTCCGCTTCCTCTCACGCAGGGGCTACCCACCTCGCCGATTTCGTCACGGCATCGGATCACGCGCGGGTCCCCCCCTCTCCCCGCGGGCGGGAAGAGGCCCGGCGGCACCCCGTCGTGCAGCCGGGGAGCGAAAGGCGAAGCCGAAGCGGAGGTGAGGGGGGTGCCGACGGAGGAGCCTCCTTCGGCTCGGCCCCCTCACCGTCGGCTGCCGCCTCGCTTTTCCGACGACGAGGTCGGCAAAGCCCTCTCCCCGCGCGGGAAAGGGGATGCGCGCAAAGCGAACCGCCAGACGCGGCGAGGTGTGAATCGTGTCGCCTCCGCGGGCGCGGGAAACGATCCCTCAGACCGAGCCCTTCACGCCCGCGACGAGGTAGTTCGTACTTTCCAGCTCGGGCGCCTTCTCGGGGTAGCCCTGGCCGGCGGCGAGGATCTCCTTGCCGGCATTGTCCTTGAGCGGGCCTTTGATGATCTGGTAGCCGCCCTTCATCATCTCGGCCTTGACCGCGTCCGCGTTCTTTCGCGCCGCATCGCTCACGCCGGGGCCGTAGGGGCTCATCTTGACGTAGCCGTCGGCGAGGCCGCCGCGGACGAAGTTCTCCGGCACCTTCCCGGCCTGCATCGCCTCGACGAAGCCCTTGTAGATCGGCAGCCAGTTCCACTCGGCCCCGGTGAGGTACTTCTGCGGCGCCAGCGGCGACTGGTCGACGTGGTAGCCGCAGACGAAGGCGCCCCGGCGCGCGGCGGTCTCCACCGTCACCTTCGGGCTGTCGACGTGGCAGGTGATGACGTCGGCGCCGCCGTCGATCAGCGCGTTGGTGGCCTCGGCCTCCTTGACCGCGAGCGACCACTCGCCGGTGAAGATCACCTGGCAGGTGATCGAAGGGTCGACGCTCTGCGCACCGAGCAGGAAGGCGTTGATGTTGTTCAGGACCTGCGGGATCGGCTTGGCGGCGACGAAGCCGACCTTCTTCGACTTGGTGGCGTGGCCGGCCACGATCCCGTTGAGATACTGCCCCTGCGCGATGTAGCCGAAGTAGGAGCCGGCGTTCTTCGGGTCCTTGTCGGTCCACAGCCCGCCGCAATGGCGGAACTGGATTTTGGGGTTCTTCTTCGCCTCGGCGACCATGTAGGGGCTGTAATAGCCGAACGAGGTCGGGAGCAGGAGGCTCGCCCCGTCGAGGGCGATCATGCTCTCCATGGTCTTCTCGACGGCGTTGGTCTCGGGGACGCGCTCCTCCTCCGTGACCTCGAGCCCGGGCATGCCCTTCAAGGCCTTGGCGGCGAGAGCGTGGGCCTGGTTGTAGCCGTAATCGTCCTTCGGCCCGACATAGATGAAGCCGGCGGTGAGCGTGCCGGCCGCGCGAGCCCGGGACAGCGGCGCCAGCGCGAGGGCGGCGGCGCCCCCGAGGAGATGCCTGCGCGAAAGCGAATGGTCTGCCGCGTGATCTGCCAAGGCCGCCTGCTCCGTCCCGATTGCGGGGCGAAGTCTAGGCTTGGCCGCAACACCGGCGAAGCCGAGATTTTCGGCATCGCCGCCGTCGCGGCGGCTGAGCGCGACCCGCGATCGGATCGGCCTCGTCGCTCAAAATCAGTCCTGCCGCTGCGACTCTTTTCGGCAAAGGTCGCGGCGGCGTTCGAGGCCGACCTTAGCGGCCGCGATAGGCCCGCGCGTCGCGGGCGTCGCGCAGCGATCCGGTGACGAGGCCGTCGTCGGCGCCGTAGACGTCGCGCCCGTAGCCGCGCGGGGCGTGGCCGGCGGCGTCGAGAGCGTTCGGGACGGCGGCACGGCCTTTGAGGCCGCCGGGCGCGAGGGCGGCCGGGATGCCGGCGGGGGCGGTGAAGCTCTGCGCGAAGGCGGTGGTGGAGAGGGCGAGGCCGAGGGCGGTGCCGAGGATCAGGCGTGCGGTCATGGGAGCCGTCCGAGGTTCGAGTCCGGTCGGCCGCCCACGGCGGCCGATCTTATCGATCCTAGATTTTCACCAGAGCTGCCTTTGGAAAGGGCTGCGAATGCTGAAGTTTTGGTCGTATTTTTCGCCAATACCGCGGGCGGGCGCCTCGCGGTGGGTCGGCGGCAACGAAGATAGCCGAAAAATCCGTTCCCAATCAGGGTCTTAACCGATGATGCAGTGCCGCATGCCCGCAGATTCGGCACTTGGCACGCCTCTTTCCCAGAGCGTGCGGTTCGGCACCCGACGCGCGGAATTCTACCCTCGGGCGATCGTCGCCACGATCTGTCCGTGCGGCTCGTCGGTGGGCAGGAACACCGCGTTGGCGTTCTCCAGGCCGAACGGCGCGAGGTTGATCGGGATGTAATGCTTGTTCGGCATCGCGAAGCCGATCTCGGCGATCTCCGGGATCGCGGCCAGGGCCGCCTCGCCCATCCGGTACATGCTGTCCTGCACGCCGAAGCTGTAGGTGGTGCCGAACACCGCGAGCAGCCGCGCGAGGATTTCGGCGTTGGCGGTGGCGTAGTCGGCCGGCGCCCGCGTCCAGGTCCAGGTCGCGTCCATGGCGGTGGCGGCGATGCGGTCGGTGGTGTCGGGCAGGGTGCGGTAGCCGTCGTCGACGAAGTCGGACCAGCCCGATTGCGTGGTCTTCATGAAGGTGAAGTCGCGCAGGCCCGATTGCAGCACCCTCGCACCGCGGCTTGCCACGAGCCGGACGAATCCGGTGCCGTTGCCGTCGAGCGTGAAGGTGTGGCCGTGCGGCTCGGGCCCGATGGCGTGCCGGAGCCAGCGCGTCTCCTGCCCCTCGATCGTGACCTCCTCGATCTGCGGGTAGGTCTCGAGGAACACGGCGGCGACCGCCTCGACGAAGCCCTCCTTGTCGAGGGACAGGTTCTTGGCCGCGGTGACGTTGACGATGTTCTTGACGCTGTCGGTGGCGACGCAGGCGCGGTTGTCGCCCGCCGTCCAGGCGGCGTCGAAGGCGCCCTTCATCAGCACGGTGAGGGTGAGCTCGCGCGGGGTGTGGTGGTCGCCCGCGCGGGTCAACCGCATGACCCGGACGCGGCCCTTGCCGTAGGTCGAGGCGGTGAGCGGCATGGTGGTCTCCGGTTCGGGTCTGGACGCGTCAGTGCTCGGCGGCGGCGGCCTGGCGCAGGGCGGCGTCGCGGGCGTCGGCGGTGCTGCCGAGCCCGTTGAAGAACAGGTTCAGCGCCACCGCGGCGATCGCGCAGAGCAGGATGCCGGATTCGAGCAGCGGGTGCAGCGCGTGCGGCATCTGCTTGAAGAAGTTCGGCGCCACCAGGGGGATCATCCCGAAGCCGACCGAGACGGCGACGATGAACAGGTTGTTGCGGTTGCGCGCGAAGTCGACCGCGCCGAGGATGCGCGCGCCGGTGGCGCCGACCATGCCGAACATCACGAGGCCGGCGCCGCCGAGCACGCATTGCGGCACCGCCTCGACCAGGGCCGCGAGCTTCGGGATCAACCCGAGCCCGAGCATGATGACGCCGCCGACCACCGCGACGTAGCGGGTGCGCACGCCGGTGACGCCGACGAGGCCGATGTTCTGCGAGAACGACGTGTAGGGGAAGGTGTTGAACACCCCGCCGATCATCGTGCCGAGCCCGTCGGCGCGCAGGCCCTTGGTCAGGCGCGCCTCGTCGACCGGGTCGGCGCAGATCTCGGCGAGCGCCAGGAACATGCCGGTCGACTCGATCATCACCACGACCATGACGATGCACAACGTCACCACCGAGACCGGATCGAAGGTCGGCCACCCGAAGGCGAAGGGCCCCACCACGTCGAACCAGCCGGCGGTCGCCACGTGCGAGAGGTCGGCCAGCCCGAAGGCGCCCGCCACCAGCGTGCCGACGACGATGCCGACCAGTACCGACGCGGAGGCGACGAAGCCGGTGCCGTAGCGGGTGATCGCCAGGATCACGCACAGCACGAAGGCGCTGATGCCGAGGAAGACCGGCGCGCCGTAGTTCGGGTTGCCGACGCCGCCCGCCGCCCAGTTCACGCCCACCCGCATCAGCGAGATGCCGATGACGAGGATGATCGTGCCGGTGACCACCGGCGGGAACAGCGGCAGCAGCCGCCCGACGAGCGGCGCCACCAGGAACGCGAACAGCCCGGCGGCGATCACCGCGCCGTAGATGCCGGTGAGCCCGATCTCGGGGCTCGCGCCCATGGCGATCATCGGCGTCACGGCGGCGAAGGTGACGCCCATCATCACCGGCATGCGGATGCCGACACCGGGCAGGCCCCAGCTCTGCACCAGCGTGGCGAGGCCGCCCGCGAACAGGTCGGCGCTCACCAGCATCGCCACCTGCTCCGGCGCCAGCTTGAGGGCGCGCCCGACGATCAACGGCACGGCGACGGCGCCGGCATACATCACCAGCACGTGCTGGAGGCCCAGCAGCGCGAGCGCCAGGGCGCCGACCCGGGCGACCGGCGCGACGGCGGGCGCGAGCGGCACCGGTCCGCTCGCGGGCAGGACATCCGGGTGGGCGGTGCTCGACATCGGCGAACGCTCCGGGGGCCGCCGGATCGGTCCGGCCGCAGGACTTTTTCCCGCGCAAGCCATGTGCCAGGGCCGAGCCAGCGCCTCTGCGGCCGCCGATCGCACCGCGTGGCCCGTTGCCTGCTACCGTCGGCCCGGAAGACCCGATGCGCGCGAGGCCCGATGACGATCCCCCTGGCCGACCTGAACACGATGCAAGAGGCCGACTTCGTGGCGGCCCTCGGCGGGGTGTTCGAGCACGCATCCTGGGTGGCGCGAGAGGCGGCCGGCGCGCGGCCTTTCGCCAGCGTCGCGGCGTTGCATGCCGCCATGCGCGGCGCCGTGGAGACGGCCTCCGACACGACCCGCCTCGCGCTGCTGGCGGGCCATCCCGAGCTCGCCGGACGGGCCGCGCGGGACGGCACCATGGCCCCCGATTCGGTGGCCGAGCAGGCCGCGGCCGGCCTCGACCGGATGTCGGATGCGGAAGTCGCGCGCTTCGCGGCGCTCAACGCGGCCTACCAGGACAAATTCGGGCTGCCCTTCATCCTGTGCGTCAGGCGGCACGGTCGGGCCTCGCTGCTCTCCGCCTTCGCCGCGCGCCTCGAATCCGACGCCGCGACGGAGCGGCGGACGGCGGAAGCCGAAGTGTTCCGCATCGCCGCGATCCGCCTGAACGCGCTGGTCTCCGGCGACGGACCGCTCAGGACCACGGGCCGGATCTCGACGCACGTGCTCGACACCGTCAGCGGGCGGCCGGCGGAAGGCGTCGCGGTGAGCCTGCACGAGGTGGTGTCGGAGACCGAGACGGCCCTGGTGGCGCGGGCGGTGACGAACGCCGACGGACGCACCGACGCGCCGCTCGTGGCCGGGCGCCCGGTGCCGATCGCGGTCTACGAGCTGCGCTTCGCGCTCGGCGATCACCACCGGCGCCAGGGCCTCGCGCTCGCCGAGCCGCCCTTCCTCGACGTCGTGCCGCTGCGCTTCGGCGTCTCGGACCCGGAGGGGCACTATCACGTGCCGCTGGTGGCGACGCCGTGGAGCTACCAGACCTATCGCGGCAGCTGACGGGTCTACCAAATTCGTCCTCCCGGCTGCGCACCGGCGCGGCCCTCGCGCGTTGACGGCGCAGACAGACGAGGAATTCTCCCATGCTGCGTTCGACCCGCGTCCTGATCCTCTCGCTCTGCCTCGGCTGCGGGCTCGCGGGCGCCGCGTCCGCGCAGTCCGTCGGCGCCCCGGCCGGGCGCGAGGCCGCGACGGCGCCCGGCGGCGCGATCGGTCGGGCCGGGCCGGCCAACCGGATGGAGGCGATCCGCAGCGGCGACGCCTACGGCCGGCGCCGGATGCGCCGCCATCGCCATCGACGCTGAGCCGCCGTCCACTTCCCTTCGACCACGGAGACCCCCGACGATGCGCCGCGTCCTGCTCACCGCCCTGACCCTCGCCGCCTTCAGTGGACCCGCCTTCGCCCAATCGACGGGCGCCCCGGCGGGGAGCGACCCGGCGACGGCGCCGGGCGGCACCGAAGGACTCGCCGGCCCCCGCAACGAAATGAACGCCGTCCGCGACGGCGACGCGGTGCCCGTGCCGCCGCGCACGGGCGGGATCGAGGGCGACACGCCGTCGTCAGGCGAACGGATGCCGCCACCGCCGCGCTATTGAGGCGCGTAACGCCGCCGATGAGGACCGCCGGCCTCAAGGCATGACCCACATCTCCCCCCCCCGGAGAGGGGGGAGGGAAGAGCCGCCGCCTATTGCGGCAGCTTGTCGTCGACGCCCTTCACGTACCAGTTCATGCCCAAAATCATCGTGTCGGGCGCGCTCTCGCCCGCCTTCACGGCCACCGTGCCGTCCTGCTTCGTCACCGGGCCGGCGAAGGGGTGGAGCTTGCCCGATGCGATGTCGGCCTTGGTCGCCTCGGCCATCGCCTTCACGCTGTCGGGCATGTTGGCGAAGGGCGCGAGCACGACCATGCCGTCCTTGATGCCGCCCCAGGTGTCGTGGCTCTTCCAGCTCCCGTCGAGCACCGCCTTGGCCTCGCTGATCACGTAGCCGTCCCAGTCGTCGGTGATGGCGGTCAGCTGCGCCTTCGGGGCGAAGCGGGCCTGGTCGGAGGATTGGCCGAAGGCGAGCTTGCCGGCCTTCTCGGCCTCCTGCAGCGGGGCCGCGGAATCGGTGTGCTGGGTCAGGATGTCGGCCCCTTGCGCCAGCAGGGCCTTGGCCGCCTCCGCCTCCTTGCCCGGATCGAACCAGGTGTTCACCCAGACGATCTTGAGCTTGATGTTCGGGTTCACCGATTGCGCGCCGAGCATGAAGGCGTTGATGCCGCTCACCACCTCGGGGATCGGGAACGAGGCGATGTAGCCGACGGTGCCGGACTTCGAGAGCGTTCCGGCGATCTTCCCGCAGACGTAGCGACCCTCGTAGAAGCGGGCCGAGTAGGTCGAGACGTTGGCGCTGCGCTTGTAGCCGGTGGCGTGCTCGAACTTCACGTTCGGGAACTTCTTGGCGACCTTCAGGGTCGGCTCCATGAAGCCGAACGAGGTGGTGAAAATCAGCTTGGCGCCCGAGCGCGCCAGCTTCTCGATCGAGCGCTCGCTGTCGGCCTCCGGCACGCTCTCGAGATAGGTGGTCTCGACCTTACCGGGCATCGCCGCCTCGAGCGCCTTGCGGCTGAGGTCGTGCTGGTAGGAATAGCCGTAATCGGCCACCGGGCCGACGTAGACGAAGCCGACCTTGAGCTTGTCGTCGGCCTGCGCGGCGGGTGCGAGCAGGAGGGCCGCAAGGATGGCGGCAGTGATCGTCCGCGTGATCGTCCGCATGGTCGTCGGTATCCCCAAGGTCATTACCCCTACGATGGCCCCCGCCTTCAGCGGTGTGGCGTGAATTCGCGGCCCAGGGCGGCGGGCGCCAGCGAGCCGCCCTGGCGCCGCCCGAGGGACAGCAAGACCAGGGCCAGGATCGTCGCGAGGTAGGGCAGCGCCGACAGCGCCTGCCCCGGCAGGCCCAGGCCCGCGGCCTGGGCATGGAGCTGCAGCACCGTCGCGCCGCCGAACAGCAGCGCGCCGGCCGCCACGCGCAAGGGGCGCCACGAGGCGAAGACCACGAGCGCCAGCGCGATCCAGCCGCGCCCGGCGGTCATGCCCGGCGACCAGAACGGCGTGTAGGCCAGCGACAGGTAAGCCCCGGCGAGCCCGGCGCAGGCGCCGCCGAACAGCACGGCCAGCACCCGGACCCGGCGCACCGGCAGCCCGAGCGCGTGCGTCGCGGTGTGGTCGTCGCCGATGGCGCGCAGCACCAGCCCGGCGCGGGTCCGGCCGAGGAACCACCACACCCCGAGCACCAGCAGGATCGCGGCGTAGACGAAGGCGTCCTGCGAGAACAGCAGGTCGCCGACGACCGGCAGGTCGCTCAGGCCCGCCACGTGCAGATGCGGCGCCGGATCGCGCTTCATCCCGACATAGCCGGTGCCGACGAGGCCCGAGAGCCCGAGGCCGAGGATCGTCAGGGCGAGGCCCGACGCCACCTGGTTGGCCGCCAACCCGACCGTGAGCACCGCGAACAGCGCCGACAGCGCGAGCCCGGCGCCGGCCCCGCCGAGGGCGCCGAGAAGCGTCGAGTTCGTCTCGGTGGCCACCGCGAAGCCGGCGGCGGCGCCGAGCACCATCATCCCCTCGGTGCCGAGGTTGAGCACGCCGGAGCGCTCGGCCACCAGCTCGCCGACCGCGGCCAGGATCAGCGGCGTCGCCGCCGTCAGCACGGTGACGAGCACCATCTGGACGATGTCGAGACTCATCGCCGGACTCCTGTTGCCACCGTGCGGGGGTGCGACACGCGTCCCGCTCGGCGCGCCGCCCTCCCCCTGGAGCGGGGGAGGACGATGGCAGACGGCACCGCGCCGTCATTCCGGGGCGCCGCAGGCGAGCCCGGAATGCAGAGCCGCCGACGGTGCCAAGTCCGGCGCGACCTGCGGTTCTGGATCCCGGTCTCCGCTACGCGGCCCCGGGATGACGCGGTGCTGCCGGCGGGTTTCCGAAGGGCACATCGCCCTCTGCGATCGCCCAGCCCGCAGCGGGGGGACGGAAGGCGCAGTGCGGGCACGGGCTTCGAGAGACGGTCCATCACGCGGTCCGCCGCGGACCGCCCGGCACGAGCCGGATGCGGTAGCGGGCGAGCACGTCGGCCCCGAGCACGAAGGCGAGCAGCAGCCCCTGGAACGCGCGGGTGAGGTCGAGCGGCAGCTTCAGGTCGATCTGCGCCGCCTCGCCGCCGATCGTGGTCAGCGCGATCACCCCGGCGGCGACCAGTATGCCCGGCGGCGACAGCCGCCCGAGGAAGGCGACGATGATCGCGGTGAAGCCGTAGCCCGGCGAGATCGTCGGCTGGAGCTGGCCGATCCGGCCCGCGACCTCGACGATGCCGGCGAGCCCCGCCGCCGCGCCGGAGATCGCGAAGGCGGCGAGCGTCAGCCGCGCATCGCTGAAGCCGGCGAACCGCGCGGCCCGCGGCGCCGCGCCGACGACGCGGACCTCGAAGCCGAACAGGGTGCGGGCGAGCACCACGGTCGCGACGACCACGGCCAGCAGCGCGACTAGCACCCCGGCATGCAGCGTGTCGCCCTCCATCAGGTAGGGCAACCGTGCCGCCGGATCGAACGGCACGCTCTGCGGAAAGTTGAAGCCGGCCGGATCGCGCAGGGGGCCGCGGGCCATGTAGTCGAGCAGCAATTCGGCGACGTAGACCAGCATCAGGCTGGTCAGGATCTCCGAGACGCCGAGCCGGACCTTCAGGATCGCCGGGATCATCGCGTAGGCGAGGCCCGCGAGCGTGCCCGCCGCCAGCATCGCCGGCAGGATCCAAAGGGTGAACCCCTCCGCCCCTTGCGTCGCGACGCCGATCCAGCCCCCGGCCAGGCCGCCGACCACGAACTGGCCCTCGGCGCCGATGTTCCATAGGTTCGCCCGGAAGCAGAAGGCGAGCCCGGTGGCGATGAGCGCCAGCGGGGCGGCCTTCAGCGCCACCTCCTGCAGCGACCAGACCTCGCTTAAGGGAGTGACGAAATAGGTCATGAACGCGGCGCCCGGCGCGACGCCGAGCAGCGCCACCGCGACCCCGCCGACGAGCACGGCCCCCGCGAAGGCGATCACCGGCGACAGCGCCGACAGCACGGCCGAGCGCCGGGCGCGCGGGCTCAGATCGAGGCGCATGGCAGGCTCGGGGTGACCGGAAAGAGGCTGGGTCCAGACATCGCCGCCAGGGATTCGGAGTGCACGGTGCGACCCCCCTCGCCCCGCACGCGGGGAGAGGCCCGGCTGCACCGCGTCGTGCGGCCGGGAAGCGCAGGCGAAGCCGAAGCGGCGGTGAGGGGACGGTGCCGGTTGAGGCTCACCCGTCGAAGCCCCCTCACCGTCGGCTGCCGCCTCGCCGCGACGACGACGAGGTCGTCGCGGCCCTCTCTCCGCAGGCGGGGCAAGGGGATGCGCGGCGGCCGGCTCGCATCGACGAGCCAGGCGTCCGAGGATTCTTGCAGGAATTCGGAGTGGGCAGTGCGACCCCCCTCTCCCCGCGGGCGGGGAGAGGCCCGGCTGCACCTTGTCGTGCAGCCGGGAAGCGCAGGCGAAGCCGAAGCGGCGGTGAGGGGGTGGTGCCGGTTGAGGCTTCTCCGTCGAAGCCCCCTCACCGTCGGCTGCCGCCTCGCCGCGACGACGAGGGCGTCGCGGCCCTCTCCCCGCAGGCGGGGCGAGGGGATGCGCGGGTCCCCTCGCCCGTCCGAGAGAGGGCCAGGGTGAGGGGTGCGACCCATCCGGAAAGACCTGAACCCCTCACCCCGACCCTCTCCCGAACGGGAGTGGGGGCCGCGTCGCGCGTCGAACGACTTCGCGGCGACCGCGGATGAGCGAACGGATGCGGCGCTAGACATGCGCGGCCTCCGATCCGCCCATCAGCAGCCCCACCGCCTCGCGGGTGGTCTCGCCGACGGGCACCGGGGCCGAGAGCGTTCCGGCATGCAGCACCGCGACCCGGCTCGCGATCTCGAACAGCTCGTCGAGGTCCTGGCTGATCACCAGGAGCGCGGCGCCGCGGGCGGCGAGGTCGATCAGCGCCTGGCGGATGCGGGCGGCGGCCGAGGCGTCGACGCCCCAGGTCGGCTGGTTGACCACCAGCACGCCGGGCTCCGCCTGGATCTCCCGCCCGACGACGAACTTCTGCAGGTTGCCGCCCGAGAGCGTCCCGGCGGCGGGGTCGGGGCCAGCCTTGCGCACGTCGAAGGCGGCGATCACCGAGGCCGCCAGCGCGCGCGCCGCCCCGCGCCGGAGCAGGCCGAGGCGCGCGAGCGGCGCGGTGGCGTGGCGCGACAGCACCGCGTTCTCCGACAGGCTCATCTCGGGCGCCGCCGCGTGGCCGTTGCGTTCTTCCGGCACGAAGGCCGCGCCGCGGCGCCGCCTGGCGTTGATGCCGAGCCGCCCGACGGCGGCGCCGTCGACGACCACGGTTTCGGGTCGTGCGGCGGTCGTCTCCCCGGAGAGGGCGGCGAAGAACTCCGCCTGCCCGTTGCCGGCGATGCCGGCGACGCCCAGGATCTCGCCGCCGCGGACCGACAGGCGGATGTCGCGCAACGCCGTCCCGTGCAGACCCGGCGCCGGCAGGGACAACCCGTCGAGGACGAGGCGCTCGGGGCCCGGCGCCGTGCCGGCGCGGCCGGTGACCGCGCCGACCTGCGCCCCGACCATCAGGGCGGCGAGCGAGCGGGCGCTCTCGCCTTGCGGGTCGCAGGCGCCGACGACCTTCCCGTGGCGCAGGATGGTGGCGCGGGCGCAGAGCCGGCGCACCTCGTCGAGGCGGTGCGAGATGTAGAGCAGCGCCCGGCCCTCGTCGCGCAGCCGCTCCAGCACGGAGAACAGCAGCTCGGCCTCGCCCGGCGTCAGCACCGAGGTCGGTTCGTCGAGGATGACGAGGCGCGGGTCCTGCAGCAGGCAGCGCACGATCTCGATGCGCTGGCGCTCGCCGGCCGAGAGCGACCAGACCGGCCGGCCGGGATCGAGATGCAACCCGTAGGTGGCGCCGAGCGCCGCGATCCGCTCGGCCAGCGCCTTGCCCGACAGGCCCTTGGGCATCACCAGCGCGATGTTCTCGGCCACCGTCAGGTTCTCGCACAGCGAGAAGTGCTGGAACACCATGCCGATCCCGATGGCGCGGGCCGCCTCGGGGCTCGCCAGCCGCACGATGTCGCCCCGGTGGGTGACGACGCCCTCGGTCGGCTCCAGCAGCCCGTAGAGGATCTTCATCAGGGTCGACTTGCCGGCGCCGTTCTCGCCGAGCAGCGCGTGGATCTCGCCGGCCCGGATCTCGAGGTCGACGCCGTCGTTGGCGGTGAAGTCGCCGAAGCGCTTGACGACGCCGTAGGCCCCGTAGAGCGGCGCGGTGCCGATGCCTGTGTTGGTGCTGGTGGTTGTGCCGGTGTTTGTGGTTGTGCCGCTGTTTATGCTTGTGCTTGTGCCGATGCTGGTGGTCGTGCCGGTGTCGGTGCTCGTACCGATGCCGACGCCGGTCCCGGCGGCGTTCGACGGCACGCCCGCCATCAGGCGTCGCCGAGGAGGCTGAGGGCGAGCCGGCCGTGCTCCTCGCGGAGCTTCCTCGTGTCCATGCCGACGGGGTGGCCGTCGACCACCCGCCACGACCCCGCGACCATCACCCGGTCGGCGCGGTGCGCCCCGCAGAGGACCAGCGCGGCCAGGGGATCGTGCGCGCCGGAGAAGCGCAACTCGTCCAGGGTGAACAGCGCCAGGTCCGCCTCGCGGCCCGGCGCGATCCGGCCGATGTCGTCGCGCCCGAGGCAGCGGGCCGAGCCCTCGGTGGCCCAGCGCAGGGCGTCGAGATGCGTCACCCGCTCGGCGCCATAGGTGAGGCGGTTGATCATCAGGGCGTGGCGCACGCCCTCCATCAGGTTGGAGCTGTCGTTCGAGGCCGAGCCGTCGACGCCGAGGCCCACCGGCGAGCCCGCCGCCTCCAGCTCGCAGGTGCGGCACTGGCCAGACGCCAGGGTCATGTTCGAGGTCGGGCAGTGGCACACGCCGACGCCGGCCTTGCCGAGACGCCGGACCTCGTCGTCGTTGAAGTGGATGCCGTGCGCGAGCCAGGCCCGCGGGCTCATCCAGCCGACCTCCTCGAGGTAGTCGACCGGGCGCTGGCCGAACATCTCGAGGCAGTAGGCGTCCTCGTCCAGCGTCTCGCCGAGATGGGTGTGGAGCTGGCAATCGTAGCGGTCGGCGAGGCCCGCGCTCTCGCGCATCAGCCGCTTGGTGACGTTGAAGGGCGAGCACGGCGCCAGCCCGATCCGCACCATCGCGCCGGGCTTGGGGTCGTGGAACAGGTTCAGCACCCGCTCGCTGTCGGCGAGGATGGTGTCGTCGTCCTGCGTCAGGCACTCGGGCGGCAGGCCGCCGTCCTTCACCGACAGGCTCATCGAGCCGCGGGTGACGAAGGCGCGGATGCCCAGGGCCTGCGCCTCGTCGACCTGCACGTCGACGGAATCCTCCAGGCCCTTCGGGTAGAGGTAGTGGTGGTCCCCCGCCGTGGTGCAGCCGGAGAGCAGGAGCTCGGTGTAGGCGAGCCGCGTGGCGAGGCGGAACGCGTCGGGGGTGATCTTGTCCCAGACCGTGTAGAGCGCCTTCAGCCACGGAAACAGCGGCTTGTTGATCGCCAGCGGGTGGGCCCGCGTCAGCGTCTGGAAGAAATGGTGGTGGGTGTTGATCAACCCCGGGATCACCACATGCCGCGCCGCGTCGAAAGTCTCGTCCACCGGCGCGGCCGGCCTGGCGCCGGCCGCCACGCACTCGACGACGCGGGTGCCCTCGACCACGACGCCCCCGGCCGCCCCCTCCGCGAGGATCGCCAGCGGATCGCGGACCCACAGGCGCCGGAGCTTCGCGTCGGATCCCGTCATGCCGTCTCCCATTCCGTTGCGGTCGCTCGACCGACGATCCAGCCGCGATCAGAAGATGTGGAATGCGACGCCGGCGAGGAAGCTCTTCTCTTCCGTTCCCTTGAACGTCGCCGTCTCGACGTTGCCGAACTTGTTCAGCCAGTACTGGAAGCCGATGAAGGCATCGACCTTGTTGGGCTGGTCGTAGATGAGCTTGCCAACGTCGAGCACCAGGTTGGTGCGCGAGAGGAATTCGAGGCCGCGCTTCGGGTTGAAGGCGAAGTCGGCGGTGTTCTGAACGCCGCGGCCCTTGGGCAGAACGATGTTGTTGAAGCCGGTGAGGCTCAACGGCAGGTTGGTGAAGCCGAGGGGGAAATTGTAGACCAGCTCGAATTCCGGCACGACGTCGAAGCTCTGGTCGCGGTCGGGCTGCAGGTTGAAGCCGTTGCGGTTCCACTCCTTGTAGGCATGGACCGACAGGTTGAGGAAGCCGGCCGGCACGTCGAACGAGAAGTTGAGGCCGCCGACCACGTCGCGCTTCTTCGAGCCGAACGCGTCGTTCTGCGAGTTGGCGTCGAACCCGAAGGCGAGGGACACGTCCTTCACGATGCCGGGCAGCGTGAACGCCTTGGAGTTCGTGATCGCGTTGAGGCTCAGCGTGCCGCGATACAGGCCGTAGGCTTCGGTGTTGCCGTAGTCGGCGAAGAACGGCGCGCCGACGCTGCCGGGCGGGTTCGTGGTGCCGGCCGGGAACTGCGAGCCCGACTTCAGGATGTCGAGCGAGAAGAAGTTCGTGCCGTAGGCCCAGGCGTCGGCATGCGAGATGTTGTAGATCTGCTTGGGCGCCTCGCGGCTGCGGAAGCTCCCGTCGGCCTTCTGGATCTGCACGCCCGGCGACACGGTCGGGAACTGGTAGCGATAGCTGAACTGCGTGTCGGCGAAGAGGAAGAACGGCGCCTCCTTGGCGGGTGCCTCCACCGCGGCCTTCTTCGCGTCGAGGTCGGCCGCCGCGCCGGCCTGGACAAATCCGAGCGACAGGGCCGCTGCAACGAGGGTTCGAGCGATCATGGCTGCCGTCTCCGTGCCGAAAATCCGTCGAGCAGGCAGCAACCGATATGCCAGCGCGTGCCAACCGGGGCAGACGCGCCGGCCGAGTCATAATTCGGCAACAGATTCGCCGGCCTACCTGTGGCGCCCGCTCTCGCGGGTGTCGTGACGGCTTGGCCGGGAGCCAAGGCGGGACGGCCGCGACCGCGGCCCCGACGGGACCGCGCCCGCCACGTTCCGTGGTCGTCGCCCATCGCGGCGGCAGCGCCCGCACACTATTGAAGCAGCGCCGGACAATCTTTGTGGATGCGTTTCCCGCCGTCGGACGACATCGTCGGGGTCGCGCGCCGCCGAGTCGGCCGCACGACGGGAGACCCTTCGCCATGGTGACCGTGGACGCCGAGCCGGCACCGCTGGCGATCGACCTTGCGACGACGGCGCTGGTCATCATCGACATGCAGCGCGACTTCCTGGAGCCCGGCGGGTTCGGCGAAAGCCTCGGCAACGACGTCTCGCTGCTGGCCGTCGCCGTGCCGCCGGCACAGGCGCTGCTCGCGGCGGCACGGCAGGCCGGACTCCTCGTGGTCCACACCCGCGAGGGGCACCGTCCCGACCTGTCGGACGCGCCAGCTGCCAAGATCGAGCGCGGCGCGCCCTCGGCCCGCATCGGCGCGCCCGGGCCGATGGGCCGCATCCTGATCCGTGGCGAACCCGGACATGACATCGTCGCCGCCCTCGCGCCCCTGCCGGGCGAGCCCGTGATCGACAAGCCGGGCAAGGGCGCGTTCTACGCCACCGACCTCGCGGAGATCCTGACTGCGCGCGCCATCGCCACGCTGATCGTCTGCGGCGTCACCACCGAGGTCTGCGTCCACACCACGGTGCGCGAGGCCAACGACCGCGGCTACCGCTGCCTTGTGGTGTCGGATGCCTGCGGCTCGTATATTCCGGCCTTCCACGCGGCAGGCCTCGCGATGATCGTGGCGCAGGGCGGCATCTTCGGATGGGTCTCGGATTCGGGCCGCGTCGTCGCCGCGCTGGCCGCGGGCGCCCCCTGAACGATCGGCATCGACCCCCGGCCAAGCTTGGCCCGGTTATTGCCCCGCCGGCGCGATCGGCAATCAGGAGTTCGTCGCATGCGTACAGTCTTGGCAAGCAGCTTGGTTCTCGCACTGCTGACGACGGCAGGTCTCGCCCAATCCTACACCGCGCCTGCGCCGACGGACGTGCCGTCGAGCGGCACGAAGAGCCTGAACAAGGCGGACCGCAAGATCGCCTGCACCCAGGAAGCCGACCGCCGGAACCTGCGCGGCCTGCGCCGGCAGCAATATCGCGCCGCCTGCCGCAACCGCCCGATCCCGCGGGGCTGAGCAGCCACGCCTTGCCGAAGCGGCGGCCGGGTTTTATCCGCGGCGGGCCGCGACCCCGGTCACGCCCGCAGCGAGTGGCCCCGTGGACGCCCCGACCCGCTACGCGCTCTACGTGACGCCCGAACCCGGCTCAGCGCTGGCCGCCTTCGGCGACGCGATCCTGGGCGACACGCCCCCGCCGGACTGGGATCCGGCCGACCGCGCAGCGCTCGCCGCCGTCACCGCGGCGCCGCGGGTCTACGGCTTCCACGCGACGCTGAAGGCCCCGATGCGCCTCGCCCCCGGCCGAAGCGAGGACGACCTGGTCGCGGCCTGCACCGACCTGGTGCAGGCCCGTTCTCTCCTGCCGATCGGGCCGCTCGCGGTCGTCCTGCTGGGGGACTTCGTCGCCCTGGTGCCCACCGCGCCGCCGCCGGAACTTGGCCTGTTCGCAGCCGAATGCGTCGCCGCCCACGACCCGTTCCGGGCGCCTCTGACCCCGACCGAGCGGGCGCGGCGCCGCCCCAAGGACCTCGACCCGCGCCGCCGTGCGCTCTTCGATCGCTGGGGCTATGCGCACGTCTTCGAGGCGTTCCGTTTCCACATGACCCTGACCGGCCGCCTCGCGGACGACGCCCGCGAGGCCTGGCGCGCCCGCTTGGCGGCAAGCTGCCCGCCGCTCTCCCTGACGATCGACGCGATCACGCTGCTGCGCCAGCACGGCGCGGCGCCGTTCCGCATCGTGCGGCGGTTTCCGTTCGAACTGTAGACGGGCGCCGAGACACGGCCACGCGCCTACGGACGCGTGAGGCAGGTCTCCCGGCGCGTCGCTTGCGGCGGGCGGGACGCATGCTCATCGTCGAGGATCTGATGCACCGCTACGGATTGCGGCTTCCGGCGAACCGCTTCGCGATGCCGTCGAACGTCGGCTCCCGCTGATCGGCAGGAAGGTGCGGAGCGGCCCGGTACGTTCTTCCCTCCCCCCTCTGCGCGGGAGGGAAACGCGTGTGCGGTGTACCGCCGCCTTACAGGAAGCGCCGGGGATCGAACGGCGCCAGCGGGATCTCCGGGGCCTCTCCGCCGACGAGCTGCGCGACGAGGCGCCCGGTGCGTGCCGAGCCGACGAGGCCGACATGCCCGTGGCCGAAGGCGTAGACCACGTCCGCGGTCCGCCGGGCGCGGCCGATACAGGGCCGCCCGTCCGGCATGCTCGGGCGATGGCCGAGCCACATCCGGATGCGCTTGGCCGGCACGGTCTCGGGCAGGTCCGGGAACATGCTGGTCAGGTGGTCGCGCAGGATCTCGGCGCGCTTCCAGTTCGGTGCCGCGTCGAGCCCGGCGAACTCGACCTGCCCCGCCGCGCGTAGGCCGCCCGCCATGGCGTTGACCACCATCTTGGCGTCCGAGGCCATCACCGGGGTGCGCGGCCCGGCCTCGGCGTCGGCGATCATCACGTGGTAGCCGCGCTCGCTCTCCAGCGGCAGCCGGTCGCCGAGGGATGCGGTTAGCGCGCCCGACCGGGCGCCAGCGGCGACCACCGCCCGGTCGCACGGGATCGCGCCGGCTTCGGTCTCAACGGCCACGAGCCGGCCCTCGTCGAGGCGGAACCCAGTGGCGCGGGTGCGGGCGTGGGTGGCGCCGCGGGCACGCGCGAGGTCGGCAAGCCCCGCGACGTAGCTGCCCGGATCGCGGCAATGGCCCGCCTCCTCGACCATGACTCCGAAGGTGTAGCGGCGGTGCAGGGTCGGCTCGCGCTGGCGCAGCTCGTCGGCCGAAAGCTCGAGCCACCGCACGCCGACCGCATGGCGGATCGCCCAGGCGGCCGCGTCGGCCGCAAAGGCGGCGCGGTCGGGGTAGACGTGGAGCAGGCCGCGCCGCTCGATCAGGTGGCCGAGGCCGGCCTCCTCGGCGAGGCCGGCATGGAGGCGCGGCGCGTCCACGAGCAGAGTGCGCAACGCCCGCGCCGTGTCCGCGATCTGGCGTCCGCTCCGCGCCGCCCAGATGTAGCGCACCAGCCAGGGCAGCACCCGCGGCAGGTAGCGCCAGCGGATCGCCAGCGGTCCGAGCGGGTCGGCGAGGTAGGACGGGACGCGCTTCCAGATGCCAGGCTCCGCCGGCGGGATCACCGAGTGCGACGAGAGCCAGCCGGCGTTGCCGTAGCTCGACGCCTGCTCCCCGCCGGGCTCGCCCGGATCGACCACCGTGACCCGGTGGCCGGCGCGCAGGCATTCGAGCGCGCTCACGCTCCCGACCGCGCCGGCACCGATGATCACCACGTGGCGGGCCGAGGGTGCCGTCATCCGTCCGGTCTCCTGTCTCAGGCGCTCGCAGCCCGCGCCGAGGGTCCGTAGCGAGCGCGGGGCGCCGCAGGCAATGCCGCCGGGCGACGGGATTCGTTCCCGGGACACGAAGACCGACGTCTATGCCATGTTCGAGCGAACGCTCGACAACGGCCACCCCCCCGACGATCAGGCGACGCCGCTCGCGGAGGGCTAGGTCCTGTTCTACCAAGTGCTGATCCCGGAGACATGCACAAGGCGGCGGCGACGCGGATCGTGGACGTAGCGGGTTTTCGCGCGGCGGTGAAATAAACAGGCGCGATATCAGCGGAGACGGCGGAGCGATGGCGGACCGAGTCGAAATCCTCGAAAACGCGCATCTTGTCCTGCCCGATCGGGTGGTCGCCGGCTGGCTCGCGATGGCCGGCGGACGCATCGCCGAGTTCGGCGAGGGCCGGGCACCCGGGCGCGGCGTCGATCTCTCCGGCGACCACCTCGTCCCCGGCCTGGTCGAGTTGCACACCGATCACCTGGAAAGCCACTACGCGCCGCGCCCCCGCGTGCGCTGGCACCAGCTGGGCGCCGTGCTCGCCTACGATGCGCAGATCGCGGCGTCCGGCATCACCACCGTGTTCGATTCGCTGCGCGCCGGCACCGACCCGGACGGCGGCGGCCTCGGCTCCGAGTTCGACACCCTGGCGCAGGCCATCGCCGACGCCCGCGCCGCCGGCCTGTTCCGGGCCGAGCACCTGACGCCCCTACGCTGCGAGATTCCTTCCGCCGATGTGATCGACACCGTGCGCGATTTCGTCGCCCGCCACCCCGTCGGCCTGATCTCGCTGATGGACCACACGCCGGGCCAGCGGCAGTTCCGCGACATGGCGAAGTACGACCAGTATGCCGGACGCGGCGGCCGGCCGATCGAGGCGATCCGGGCCGGCACCGCGGGCAAGATCCGCGACGGCGCCGCCCGGAACGCCCGGAACCGCCCGATCCTTCTGGCGCTGGCGCGCGCGCACGGCATTCCGCTGGCGAGCCACGACGACACGACGCTCGCCGACGTGGCGATGTCGAAGGCCGAGTCGGTGGCGCTCGCCGAGTTCCCGACCACCCGCGCGGCGGCCGAGGCCTCGCACGCGGCCGGCATCACTGTGATGATGGGGGCGCCCAACCTGATCCGCGGCGGCTCCCATTCCGGCAACGTGGCGGCGCAGGAACTGGCCGAGGCCGGCCTACTCGGCATCCTGTCCTCCGACTACGTGCCGGCGAGCCTGCTGATGGCGGCGTTCCAGCTGCCCGGGCGCGTGCCCGGCATCGACCTGGCCGCCGCCATCGCCACGGTGACGGCCAACCCGGCCCGCGCCACCGGCCTCGACGACCGCGGCCGGATCGCCCCGGGCCTGCGCGCCGACCTCGTCCGCATGCGGATGGCGCAAGGGGTGCCCGTCGTCCGCGAGGTCTGGCGCGCCGGCACACGGGTTATGTGATGGCAGAGCGTCCGATCGGCGGCTTCGTCCTCGTGGTCGGCCCGAGCGGGGCCGGCAAGGATACGGTGATCGCCGCCGCCCGCGCGCGGCTGGCCGGCGACCCGCCCTTCGTGTTCCCGCGCCGCCTCGTGACCCGGCCGCCCTCCGCCCACGAGGACAACGCCGAGATCGCCGAAGCAGATTTTTCGCGTGCCGCCGCGGCCGGCGCGTTCCCCCTGCATTGGCGCGTCCACGGCCTCGGCTACGCGATCCCGCCCGATGCGCTGGAAGAAGCCGCGCGCGGGCGCATTGTGGTGTGCAACATCTCGCGCCGGGTGATCGAGGCGGCGCGCCGCATGCTCCCCGGCGTCCACGTCGTCGCGATCACGGCAGCCCCTGAGACCCTGGCCGCACGGCTCGCCGCCCGCGACCGCCCCGAGGACGGCGATCTCGGCGCGCGGCTGGCACGCGCGGTGCCGGCGGAGGCCGACGCCACCGTCGTCAACGACAGCGAGCGCAGCATCGCGACGGCCAACTTCGTCGCGATCCTTCTCGATCGCGCCGGACGGCGCTGACCGATGGCTGCGAACGCGCGCAGGCTTACGGCACGACCGCCGTGTACGTCTTTCCAGGCGGAGGCAACCAAGGCGGCGATCGGCCTGTTGTTCGGGCCACCGACCGAATTGGGCAGAAAGCCAAAGCCATGTCGAACCGTCTCCCGCTTACCGCCGGCCTGATCGCAGCGGGCCTCCTCGCAACCCCGCTCGGCCTGACGGCAGCCTTGGCCCAGGCGCCCGCCGCGAATGCCCAGTCCGAAATGAAGGAGTTCCAGATCGCTAAGACCAGCAAGGTCGGCCTCGCCCAGGCGCTGACTACGGCCGAGGCCCAAGGCGAGAAAGGCCGCGCGATCGACGCGGACTTCGAGAAGGCGGACGGCAAGAACCCGACCCATTACAGCATCAAGGTCGTCTACCCGGACGGCAAGCTCGTCGAGTACGGTATCGATGCCGAGACCGGCGCGCTCTACAAGACCGAGAACCAGCCGATCGAGCGGTACTTCACCCGGCTCAAGCCCGCCGACTTCCAGAACGCCACCACCTCGCTGAAGGACGCCCTCGCCATCGCCGAGCGCAAGGCCGGCGGCGGCAAGGCCTACGAGGCGGAGGTCGAGCGCGAGGGCAAGTCGGTGCAGTACGAGATCAAGGTGGCGCTGGCCGACCACGAGCAGACCGTGAAGGTCGGCCCGGACGGCAAGGTCGTCGGCGACTGATCGAACGGGTGTGCGACGCGGCATCGATCGGGTGCCGCGTCGCCCCGTCGATCGTGGTACGGGGTCCGCCGGAAACGGAGTCGGGACCCCGAAGTGCGAGCCCTGTTGCCATGAACCCGACTGCCGTCGCCGTCATGCTGGCCATCGCCACCGGCGCGATTTCGCTGTTCCTGTTCGCCCTCGTCGAGGGCTATCCGCTGCTGCTGGCGAGCATGGTCGCCGTCTTCGTCGCGATGTTCGTGCGCTGGGGCTGAAGCGCCCCGTCGACGCAGCGGACGACTCCGAAAGCCGTCGATCCACGCGGGCTGTGGGTGCGGCGCGGGCCGCGACAGGGCGGAGCTTCACAAGGCTGTCACGCTGCTATTAGACTAAGCCCCAATGGAGAGGGCCTTTTCGTCATTTCGCGAAGGGCTGGGATCGACCGGGTTGGCATCCGGACCCCGCCGCGAGCCGGATGTATCCGCCCCAGCCGGTCGCCGATCGCGCCCGGCAAGCCACGCGTTTTCCATGCGCCCGGCCGAGACGGCGCCGCCCGCCGGGCCCCGCCTTCGACGCAGCGGCACACGATCTCCCCATCACCCCCTCGACCTTGTCCTCGGGACGGCGCGCAAACCCGAACTCGCGCGTTGTCCCGTATGGCTTTCGTTCGAAGAGTCGCGCCGATGATGGATCTCCAGACCCTCGTCCTCAACGCGGATTACAGGCCGCTCTCCTACAACCCGCTGTCGTTGTGGAACTGGAAGGACGCCTTCACCGCCCTGTTCCTCGACCGCGTGACCCTGGTCGCGAGCTACGACGTCGAGGCGCGCAGCCCGAGCCGGGCGCTTCGGGTGCCGAGCGTGGTGGCCCTGAAGAATTACGTGACACTGGCCCGCAGCCCGGCCTTCACCCGCTACAACATCTACCTGCGCGACAGCTTCTCCTGCCAATATTGCGGCCTGCGCCTGCCTTCGGGCGGCCTGACCTTCGACCACGTCAACCCGCGCTCCCGCGGCGGGCTCTCCACCTGGGAGAACGTCGTCGCGGCCTGCAGCCCGTGCAACCTGCGCAAGGCCAACCGCACACCCTACGAGGCGGAGATGCCGCTGCTCACCGAGCCGCGCCGCCCGACCCGCTACGAGCTGCACCACCGACAACCCGAATTCGACCACCGCGACTACCACCACACCTGGCTCGACTACCTGTACTGGGACAGCGAGCTGGAGAGCTGAGCGGCCGCGAGTTGGCTTCCGATTTGGGAATTCCCCGTCTCGGGGTGTCGCCTTGATGACCGAGAGTTCGGGATCATCAATCCCGATGGTGGGCGGTGAGGGACTCGAACCCCCGACCCTCTCCGTGTAAATCAGATGGTTGGAGAGATAGTTGCGCAGTCGGGCGCTTATTATTTGCCCGTGGCGCTTGTCGCCCCTCGCATTTTCGCTGATACCCTCTCCGTCGAACGCGGCGGCCACGAGGGCGCGCGTACTGGCTGCTTACAATACGCTTACCAGCATGCGCCTCACAAACCAGTCGGCGGCAGCCCTGAGGGTGCCGGAAGGCAAGCTCTACGTGCTGGCCTTCGACGACGACCTGCCGGGCTTCGGCATCCGGGCCAACGCCGGCGGGTCGCGGATCTGGATCGTCCAGTACCGGAATGCCCTGGGCCAGTCGAAGCGGGAGAGCTTGGGCCGGGTCGGCGTCCTTTCGGCGACCGATGCTCGCCGAGCCGCCGCTGAGAAGCTGGCGCGGGTTCGGCTTGGCGGTGATCCTGGCGCCGAGCGTGAGCAGGCTCGGAAGCGGGCCGCCGTCACCGTCGGGTCGAAGGTTGACGCCTACCTCGAGGGGCTCGGTGATCGGATCCGAGCGACAGGCTTGCGCGAGTCGACCCGCTACATGCGGCTGTCGTGGGCGCCACTGCATCGAGTTCCCGTCGCCGAGGTGACGCGCGCCATGGTGGCCGAGCGGCTCAACGTGATCGCAAAGACGTCGGGGCCCTACGCCGCGAACCGGGCGCGCACCACGCTCTCGGCCTTCTACGGGTGGCTGATCGAGGAAGGCCTGGCCGACGCGAACCCGGTGGTCGGCACGCGGAAGCCGATCCAGGATGAGAAGCGCCAGAGGGTGCTCAAGCCGGACGAGATCCGCGCCGTGCTCGCCGCGCTGCCGGCGGGCGACTTCGGCCGCGTGGTGCGCCTGCTGCTGCTCACCGGCCAGCGCCGGGACGAGGTGGCGGACATGACCTGGGCAGAGGTCGATCTGGCCGGGGCCCTATGGAGCATGCCGGGCGGCCGGACGAAGAACGGGCTGGCGCATGACGTGCCCTTGTCCGCGCCGGCGCTGGCCGTCCTCGCCGAAGCGCCGCGGATCGAGGGCCGAGATCTCGTGTTCGGGTCCGGTGCCGGCGGCTTCCAGGGATTCACGCGGGCGAAGGCCGCTCTCGACAAAGCCTGCGGCGTGACAGGGTGGCGGCTTCACGATCTCCGCCGGACGGTCGCCACTGGTATGGGCAACCTCGGGGTTCTACCGCATGTGGTTGAGGCGGTGCTGAACCACATCTCGGGGACGAAGGCCGGTGTCGCCGGCGTCTACAATTACGCGCTCTACAACCCGGAGAAGCGGGCGGCCCTAGACCTGTGGGGCCGCCACGTATCGACTTTCCATCCAGCGATCGAGCTCGCCGCGCCGGACCCCAAAGCACCGCTCGCTGATCTGTAGCAGCGGAGGGCCTTTCCCGCGCCGGCACATCTGGCGCAGCGTCGTCGACGACACGCCCAACTCCTTGGCGACGTCCGGCATGCGGACGACGAAGCGAGATGGATCAGCGGCCTGCATCGTTACCTCCTTCGTCGGCGTTCTCCCGTCCCCGTGCGGGCGGGGTGGTGTTAGATTGCGCCATTAGGTTGCGAACGGCGCTATCCTCGACGCTGGCCCATCGCAGCTTGTTGATCAGGTCAAGGTCGTCCCAATCGCCGCTGGCACTGCCGAACATCGCGCCATGCGCCAGCCAGAGCGTTTCGCCTGGTGGCCGAACGCCTTCCGCCGGTCTGCCCGCCTCCGCCTCTGACCGATCCGTTCTGGTGGAGCGAAGGGCGGCGAGTTCGAAGGACTTCGCGATCAGACCAGCAGCCTGGGAAACCCCGTGGAGCGTTGAGGCGGACCCGGACTGCGGTTCGACGTAGACGTATTGCCGGATCAGCGCCTCGATCTCGGCGGGCGCCACCTGCCTCGGGCTATCCATGATCTGCCTCCGCGGCGATAAGGGCGGTCAGGAGAGCGGCACAGATGGCGAGAGGCGTTGTTGCGGCATCGCCTGACGCGAAATCATCCTTGCCGTGAAAGACGCATGCTCCCCCGCCCAGCTTTTCGCGGTAGCCGTCTGAGCAAGCGTGCCAGTGCCAGCCGGGGAGCGCCCGGCCAACGAGCGCCACCGCGGCGTCGATGCTGGCGGTGAGCGCGGGCGTCGCCTTCGCCATTTTGCTGCCTGGCATGCACATTCCCAGGTGCTCAGCCGGTGTGCCTGCCCATGGCGCGACGCCGAGCGCATGGCACAGGTAGCGATCCAGGATCGGGTCCGGCCCGGTCGCCGCCTTCACCCGCGCCAGCAGCCCTCGCAGCACTTCCACATCATTCGCCAACGTCTGCCCCTTTCGTGCTGGTAAGAGCGCGGGCGGCTCGGATGTCGGCCTCGCCCTGCTTGAGGATCGCGCTGTAGGCGTCGTCCCCGAGTTCCATGCCGAGCGCTTCGGCTGCGGCTATGCAGAGATCGGCGGCATCCATTTGCGGGCTGTCGCAGTCCTCTAGCCACATCACGCCCTCGCCCGCGGTCCTATCCACGAACGGCAGGAGCAGGCGGAGCGCGGCGGCCAGCCGGTCGCGTTCGGCCTCCGCGGCCTCACGCTCGGCAACCAGCGTCTCAACCGGCGGCAGGCATTCCTTCACCGCGGCGTTCACCTCGCCGAGCTTGGCGTCGATGCGATCCGCCCGTGCCTCCGCCTCCTCGCGTGCGGTGCGCTCGGCGGTGATGGCGGCGAGGAGCGGGGTAATCGGGCCGGCGATCAGGATGTCCGCCATTTCGCCGGACAGCTTGCCGGCCATGTGCGCCGCATCAAGGGTCCTCGTGATCGTCTCCCGCAGGGCGCTCTCTGCCTCGGCAGTCGTGTCCTCCGCTGGGGAGCGTTGGGGCTTGGGGGCGTTCATGGGTTAGGCTCCGCGAAAGCACGAGCGAGCGCCACTTCGGCGGCCCACGACGACGCGCCCCTCTTCGGTTGGACGACCTGGGGGCCTCTGCGGTCCACCTTCGGGGTCGTGTGGACGTTCCCGAGACCGCAGCCGGCGGCACGGTGAAGTGCGGCCACGGCCCGGTCGCCCGCAGCGAACAGGGCTGTGCCGTTCGATGGCGAGACGCCCGCCGTCCCGTCCGGCCGAAGGAACCTGATCTTGCGGGTGAACAGGGCGGCGTCGGCTTTCGCCCACGCGGACCAGAACCAGGGCGCAGACGTGCGGTCCGGCGTCAGGGCGATGCCGTCCCCGTGTGCGAAGAACCTATCAAGCCACGGCTCGATGCCATTTCGGCCGCCGAACGGCGGGTTCATCCAGACGAAGCCGTGCCAGTCCTCGACCAGTCCGTCAGCAACTGTAATCTCTGCTGCCGGCACATGGTGCCCGCCCATGCGGGCTGGTGCCACATCAAGATCAAACCGGCAGCCAAGCGCCTCAAAGACGGCTGGCGGCGTATACCACTCGTCAGAGCGGCCAGGCGTGTCCCAGTAGCCCATCACGCTCCCCCTCCCGTCGCATCGTCCGCTGGATTGGGGCGGGGTTTGATCGTGGGTGGGGCGCCGAACAGGTCGCCCGTCGCCTTGCAGTGGTACACAGGGCGCGGCGCGTGCTTGTCGCTGAACGCGGTGCAGCAGGGCTGGCCGTCGGCGCCGTAGATCCACTCGGGCGGGTAGTTCTCGTCGCCGAGATCGCAGGCCCAGGCGCGCAACTGGATCAGGCAGCCGTTGCCATCCGGCAGGGTCTGACGACGGCAACCCGAGCACCAGACGTTCTCGAAGACATCGCCTTCGGTCCCGTTGCTCGGGCGGTACGGCTCTCCGGTTCGACCCACGAAGAAGCGCGCCGCCTCGTCTGGAAAGATCGCCCGGCTCAGCCTCACCGGCTTCTCGTTCTGTCTGGCGGTCATGCGGACGGCCCTCTGTCGTCGTGCGACTGATCCGCCTGAAGGCGCCCGGCCAGATACGAGTAGGCTCCGCCAGCGCTCGGCAGCGTTACAGCGCGGGTGGCGGCGCTCCGGTTGGCGTGCTTGTGGAGCCCAGCGAACAGCTTCTGCGTCCGGGCCGATCGATTCCCGAGACGGTGGCAATCCTTGACGCTCATCATGCGGATGGCCTCCGGTTGGGCTTGCGGGATTGAAGCTTCTGGCCAGCCGGGAATGAGCGCTTCGGCCAGGCCTTCTTCGGCGGCCCCGGGCGGCGGGGCTCGGGCGCCCAGGGCGCAACGGCGGGATCGTCGGGCGCGACATCGCCTCTCTCGACTCGGGCTCGGACGAGCTGCCGGGTCTTGCGCATCTCACCCACGTGGCCTGCCTCCTGAAAAGTGGTCCTCCCTGAGGTATGGCTTCAAGCCATGTGGAGGATATTTTCATGGGACGGAAGAAGCATACGGCTGAAGAGATCGTCGCCAAGCTGCGTCAGGTCGATGTCTT
>NZ_VRVF01000046.1:0-39331 GCF_008040045.1 Methylobacterium sp. WL8
AACCCGGACTATTTCGAGCAGCGGGTGCGCCCGCTTTTGGGCGACGACGCGACCTACCTCGGCCCCGTGGACGACCGCCGCAAGGCCGACCTCCTGGGCGGCGCACGATTCGGCTGCCGCCTGGGCGCCGGGGCGGGAATGAACGCCAGGATCAGGATGACGGTGGCGAACTCGAAGGCCGCCACGAGCCAGAGGCCGGTGGAGACCGAGCCCGTGGCCTCCTTCAGGTAGCCCATGGCGGCCGGCGCGCCGAAGCCGGCGAGGTTCGCCACCGCATTGATCAGCGCGATGCCGGCGGCCGCGGCCGAGCCGGCCAGGAACTGGCCGGGGATCTGCCAGAACACCGGGATGGCGCTCATCGTGCCGACGATGGCCAGCGTCAGGGCCGCGAGCGCGAGGTAAGGGCTTCCCGGGACGAGGAAGCCGAGGAGCGCGATCGAGACGGAGCCGCCCAGGGCCGCGAGCCCGCAATGGTAGCGCGCCTCGCCGGTCCGGTCCGAATGCCGGCCGTTGAGGATCATCCCGGCCCCGCCGCAGAGGTAGGCGCCCGACATGATCCAGCCGACTGTCGCCGGATCGGTGAAGCCGGCCTCGCGCACGATCGTCGGCCCGAAGAAGGTGAGCGCGGAGTTGGCCGTGACGATGCAGAAGAAGATCGCGATGCACTGCCAGACCCGCAGGTCGGCGAGTGAGGCCAGGATCCGGTGCTCGCGGGGGCCGAGCGCCGCCGCGTCGCGGGCGAGGTCGGCGGCGACCAGCGCCCGCGCCTCGGGCGCGAGCCAGCCGGCCTTCTCGGGCCGGTCGGTGAGGTAGGCCAGCGTGACGAGGCCCGCGAGGATCGACGGGATGCCCTCGATCAGGAACACCCATTGCCAGCCGGACCAGCCGTTGGCGCCGTCGAGGCCCGTCATGATCGTGCCGGCCAGAGGTCCGCCGATCACGCCGGCGAGCGCCGAGGCCGACATGAACAGGCCGAACACGCGGGCCCGCCGCCCGGTCGGATACCAGTAGGTCAGGTACAGGATCACCCCGGGATAGAACCCGGCCTCGAAGATCCCGAGGAGGAGCCGGAGCAGGTAGAAGGCCGGCACGGTGGTGACGAACATCATCGCCACGCAGCAGATCCCCCAGAGGATGGTGATCCGGGCGATGGTCTTGCGGGCGCCGACCCGTTCGAGCAGCAGGTTGCTCGGGACCTCGAACAGGAAGTAGCCGACGAAGAAGATCCCGGCGCCGACGCCGTAGACCGTCTCGCTGAACTTCAGGTCGCCCAGCATCTGCAGCTTGGCGAAGCCGATGTTGACCCGGTCGATCCACGACAGGATCCAGAGGGCCATCAAGAACGGCAGCAGCCGCCACGTGATCGTCCGGTACGCGGCCTCGCGCGTCGCGCGCTCGGCCGCGGATGGGATCGTGGGCACGGGTTGGACCAGGGCCGGCATCGGAGTCCGCGCGAGGGACCCGGCCTGCGATCACGGGCGGCGCCGGCCGCCGCGCGGTGCGTCCGGGCGTCGGCGCCCTGGCATGCAACCTTCGAGCCAGGGCGCGGACCGCGTCGCGGCCCGCGCGGCCCTGTTCAGAACACGTGGCGGAGGATGAAGAACAGCACGCCCGCCAGGGTGATCGCCGCCGGCAGCGTCAGCACCCACGCCAGCGCCATGTTGCGCACGGTCGACATCTGCAGCCCGGAGCCGTTGGCCGCCATGGTGCCGGCGACGCCCGAGGACAGGATGTGCGTGGTCGAGACCGGCAGGCCGTAGACCTCGGCCAGGCCGATCGTGCCGGCGGCCACGAGCTCGGCCGAGGCGCCCTGCGCGTAGGTGAGGTGGGTCTTGCCGATCTTCTCGCCGACGGTGACGACGATGCGCTTCCAGCCGACCATGGTGCCCAGCCCCAGCGCCAGGGCGACGCAGACCTTCACCCAGGTCGGGATGTAGCGCGTGCCGTCGTTGAGGAGGCCCGCATAGGCCTTCAGCGTGCCGGCCTCGGCCTCCGAGAAGCTGGCGCCGTTCTTCGGCAGCAGCCGGATCGCGTCGGTGGCGAGGTACATGTCGTTGCGCAGGTTTGAGGTCTGCGCCGCCGGCACCTGCTTGATCGCGCCGTAGTTCTTCACGTTGGCGGCGATGTCGGTGGAGAGTGCGGCCAGCGCGCCGTAGACCGCCGGCTGGTTCAGGTCCTTGGTCTTGAGGGCGTCCGAGACCTCCTTGCGGGCGGCCGCGGCGTCGGGCTGGGCCGTGGTGCCGGCGTGGCTGGCGAACACCGTGCTGGCGTTCTGCGAGGTCTGGATGAAGGCCGGCGTGGTGTCGTCGGCCATGGTGCGGTTGAGGGCGTAGGCAGTCGGCGCGGCGCCGATCAGGATCAGCATGATCAGGCCCATGCCCTTCTGGCCGTCGTTGCCGCCGTGGAAGAACGAGACCAGCGTGCAGGTCAGGATCAGCAGCGAGCGGATCCAGAGCGGGGGCGGCGTGTCGCCCTTCGGCGCCTCGTAGAGGTCCTTGCGCCGCACGGTGAACTTGAGCGCCAGCAGCAGGAGCGCCGCGGCGACGAAGCCGATGAGCGGGCTGAACAGCAGCGCCTTGAACACGCCGAGCGCCTGGGCCCAGTCGACGCCCGAGGTCGCGGAGCCCTCCGGCGCCATCAGCTGGTTGGCGAGCCCGACGCCGATCACCGAGCCGATCAGCGCGTGCGAGGAGGAGTTCGGCAGGCCGAAGGCCCAGGTGCCGAGGTTCCAGATGATCGCGGCGATGAGCAGGGCGAAGATCATCGCGTAGCCGGCGCCGGACCCGACCTGCAGGATCAGCTCCACCGGCAGCAGCGTGACGATGGCGTAGGCCACCGCGCCCGAGGACAGCATCACCCCGAGGAAGTTGAAGGCGCCCGACCAGATCACCGCCACGAGCGGCGGCATCGAGTGGGTGTAGATCACGGTCGCCACCGCGTTGGCGGTGTCGTGGAAGCCGTTCACGAACTCGAAGGCGAGCGCGATCAGCAGGGCGAGCCCGAGGAGGACGAAGGCGCCGATCGCCAGCGGCGACTGGCCGACGGCGTTCATGTCGGCGATCAGGCTGACGACGGCGTAGACCAGGCCCGCCACCAGGACGAGCAGGAAGGCGATGATCCCGCCCGGATGCATGCCGCGATCGAGCGTCGGACCCGAGGCGCGCCGCGGTTCGGCGCCCACCCGGGGCGGCGTCAGGCTGGCGGAATCGGACATGATGGATCTCGACGGCGATCGGAGTTCAGCCGCCTTCGGATAGGCGCCGCGCATGACGGTCCGGTGACGCCGTGCGCACGGACGGCCGATCCGCGCGGGACGGCGCGGTTACGACTCCCCGAAAGCCTGAAGACCGGTCGCGCGCTCAGTGCCTGCGCGGGCGGCGGGGCGCCGTCGCCGGGGTCTTGTCGCGGTTCTCCTCGACGAGCTTGCGCCAGCGGTCCAGGCGGTCGGGGTCGAGGGCGTCCTCGGCGATGGCGGCCTGCACCGCGCAGCCGGGCTCGTGGGCGTGGGTGCAGTCGCGGAACCGGCAGTCGGGCGCCAGCTCGGTGATCTCGGCGAACAGCGTCTCGATCCCCTCCGCGGCGTCGCTGACGTGGAGCGTGCGCATCCCCGGCGTGTCGATCACCCAGCCGCCGCCCGCCATCGCGTGCAGCGAGCGCGCCGTCGTGGTGTGGCGCCCCTTGGCGTCGTGCTCCCGGATCGCGCCGGTCTCCTGCGGCGCGTCCTGGCCGGGCCCGGCCAGCGTGTTGACGAGCGTCGACTTGCCGACGCCGGACGAGCCGACCAGCGCCACGGTCTGCCCGGGCCCGCACCAGGGCGCCAGCGCCGCCGCGGCGTCCGGGCTGCGCGGGTTGACGCCGACCACCGACAACCCGCGCTGGAGCGCTGCGGCCTGCCGGCGGTAGGCCTCGACGTCGTCGGTCAGGTCGCCCTTGGTGAGGAGGATCACCGGATCGGTGCCGCCCTGGTTGGCGAGCGCGAGGTAGCGCTCCAGGCGGGCCGGGTTGAAGTCGGCGTTGCACGAGGTGACGACGAACAGGGTGTCGACGTTGGCGGCCGCCACCTGCGGGACCTTGCCGCCTTCGGTGCGCCGCTGCAGCACGGTCCTGCGCGACAGCCGCCGGTGCAGGGTCAGGGTCCGCGGGTCGGCCAGGACCCAGTCGCCGACCGTCACGTCGCCGGTGCTGGCGTGGACCGGCAGCAGCAGCTCGACGGGGCCGGCGGTCGACAGGGCGGTCAGGCGGGAGCGGTGGACCAGGGCGATCCGCATCGGCGCGAAGTCGGCCTCGGCCGGCGCGCGCTGGTCCTCGAAGAAGTCGGACCAGCCGAGGCTGGCCGCGCCTTCGGTCGGCAGGGGAGCGCCTGGGGATGACAAGGCCGCGCCTGCGGCCGGGAGGGCGTGGGGATGATCGGTCACGGCTTCAGCCCATGACACGGCGCCGGCCGGCTGACCAGCGAGCCGCGGACCGGCCGAACTCGCCGAGGAGACCCGGCGACCGCCCGCGGTTGGCGTTCCAGCCCCGCCCGACTGAATGCAATATTCTCTCGGCCGACGAGCGAGTTAATTTCAACGTCCCGACAAATAATGTTCGTTTGCAGGGTGGCGCCGGCTTGCCCTAACCTCCCCGAATGCGGTTTCGCGCGGCCATCCCGTCGCGATCCGTCAAGAATAGAGCCTGACCCAACAGGCGCCGCCGAACAGCGGCAACGAGACCGGAACGGTCGTCGGCAGGGAGAGTGGCGTGAAGAAGAACAAGATCGTCAGCGCCGACGAGGCGATCGCGCTCATCCGCACCGACGACGTCGTCACGACGACCGGCTTCGTGCAGAGCTGCATCCCCGAGGCGCTGCACGCCGCCCTCGAGAAGCGCTTCGTCGAGACCGGCGCGCCCGGCAACCTCACCCTGATCATGACGGCGGGCGCCGGCGACAGCAAAGGGCTGGGCACCGGGCGCCTCCACCACGAGGGCCTGCTCGGGCGGGTGATCGCGGCGAACTTCGGGCGGATGCCGAAGGTGGCGCAGGCCGCCCAGGACAACCGCATCCGCGGCTACAACCTGCCGCAGGGCGTGATCTCGCAGCTCTACCGCGCCTGCGCGGCCGGCCAGCCGGGCCTGTTCTCGAAGGTCGGCCTGCACACCTACGTCGACCCGCGCCACGGCGGCGGCCGGGTGAACACCCTGACCACCGAGGAGATCGTCAAGGTCGTGGAAGTCGAGGGCGAGGAGTGGCTGTTCTACCGGGCCACCAAGATCGACGTCGCCTTCATCCGCGCCACCAGCGCCGACCCGTCGGGCAACCTCTGCGTCTCCAAGGAGGCGCTGACGCTGGACAACCTCGCCCAGGCGATGGCGGCGCGCAACAACGGCGGCATCGTCATCGCGCAGGTGGAGCGCATCGTCGAGCAGGGCTCGATCAAGCCCAAGGACGTGCGCGTGCCGGGCATCCTGGTCGACTGCGTCGTGGTGGCGCCGCCCGAGCACCACCGCATGAATTACGGCGTCCAGCACGACGCGGCGCTCGCCGGCGAGATCCGCGTGCCGGTGACCGGCCTCAAGAAGATGACGCTCGACGCGCGCAAGATCATCGCGCGCCGCGCCGCGTTCGAGCTGCCGCCGAACGGCGTGGTCAACCTCGGCGTCGGCGCGCCCGAAGGCATCTCGTCGGTCGCCAACGAGGAGAAGGTCACCCCCTACATCACCCTGACGACCGAGGCCGGGGCGGTGGGCGGCGTGCTGGCCTCGGGCTCGAGCTTCGGCGCGGCGACCAACGCCGACGCGATCATCGACCAGAACCAGATGTTCGACTTCTACGACGGCGGCGGCCTCGACATGACCTGCCTGGGGCTCGCCGAATGCGACGGCGCCGGCAACGTCAACACCAGCCGCTTCGGCGGCCGGCTCAACGGCTGCGGCGGCTTCATCAACATCTCGCAGAACGCCCGCAAGGTGGTGTTCGCCGGCACCTTCACCTCCGGCGGCCTCGTCACCGAGATCGACGAGGGGCGCCTGCGGATCGTGCAGGAGGGGCGCTCGCGCAAGTTCGTGGCGGCCGTCGAGCAGAACACCTTCAGCGGGCCGTTCGCGCAGGAGCGCCGCCAGCCGGTGCTCTACGTGACGGAGCGCTGCGTCTTCAACCTGACGCAGGCCGGGCTGGAGCTGATCGAGGTGGCTCCGGGCATCGACATCGGCCGCGACATCCTCGCCCACATGGACTTCACGCCGGTGATCGAGAACCCGATCCCGATGGACCTGCGCATCTTCCGCGACGAGCCGATGGAGCTCCTGGCCGACCTCCTGAACCTCAACCTGCCCGACCGGGTCAGCTACGACCCGGGCCGAAACCTGCTCTTCGTCAACCTCGAAGGCTGGCAGGTCCGCTCGAAGGGCGACATCGACGCCCTGCGGCAGGTGCTCGAGACCGCCTGCCTGAAGGCCGGGCAGCGGGTGAACTCGGTGGTCAACCACGACGGGTTCCGCATCGGCGAGAACCTCTACGACGACTACGCCGAGATGATCGAGTACCTGTCGAAGTACCACTACCTCACGACGACGCGCTACGCGACGAGCGCCTTCCTGCGCCTGAAGATGCAGGAGGCCCTGAGCCGCCGCGGCCTCGCCCCGCACGTGTTCGAGCGCCGCTCGGAGGCCCACGCCTTCCTCGAAGCCGCCGAGCGCGAGGCGGCCGCGCAGCAGGCGTTGGCCGACGTCATCCCGTTGCGCGCCGCCAGCTGACCCACGGTCCGGCGGTCGTCCGGGCCGGCTTCGGCCTGAGACCCACGCAGGCGGAACAGGGCCGGTGAGCGCCGGCCCGATCGCGGTCGCACATCCGCCCGTGGCGGGATGGCATCGTCCGGGTGGACAAGGCGGCCTTTTCACGCTTCCTAGACGGCTTCTCCCGGACGGCCCGCGGATGGCATATTCGGGATGACGGTGGCGGTGGCGGAAGGGTCATGATGGGTCCGGCGAACGAGTATCCTTGGGAGAAGGCCTCCGAGCCGGCGCCGGCCGCCGAGAGCCATCTCGCGAACGTACTGCGGCTGGTCGGCACGTCCGGCGGCAGCGTCGCAGCCGTCCCGGCGCGGCCTTCGCCGTCGCAGGATTGGTCGAAGCTGATCGATTGCGTCCGTCACGCGGCCCATCAGACCCGCGCGGTCGAGGCCGCGGTCCAGAAGAAGGAGATGCACGTCCAAGAGGTTCTCGAACGCGTCCGCGAGGATGTGAAGAGCGCCGGAGAGCGCGTCCGGGCGGCCGAGGCGCGGGTGGTCGAGATCCAGAGCCGAACCGATGCCCTGCTCAGGGCCGCGGACGAGCGGGTGGCTGCGGCGGAGGAGCGGGCGCGCATCGCCGAGGACTGGCTGTCCCGCGTCTACGACACGATCGCGAGCGAGTTCGGCCTGGATCCGGACCTGAAGCGGAGTGCCTGATGGCCCCTGTCGCGCGACGTCCCGCGGCCGCGCCGATGGCGGATGAGCCGGATGTCCGGGCGGCCGAGGCCGGGCGCGGCCGTTCGAGGGTCGCGGCCGATGCGACGGCGGCGAACACGGTCGTTCCTCTGTTCGCGGCTCCGGAGGTCGCGGGCGGACCGTCCGGACCGGGTCAGGTGGTCGATTGGCCGTCGGCCATCGCGCAGATCCGCGAGGCCGGCGCGCACCTTCGCCGGATGCACGACGTCGCGCAGGCGATGTCCCGGCACGCGCGGGCGATGATCCGCCGCAGCCTTGATCAGACGGAGGAGGCCGAGCGGCGAGCCCACACCGCCGAAGCCGCGGCCGTGGCGGCCAGCCTGCGCGCCGACGGGGCGGAGGAGCGGCTTCGGCAGGCCGAGGCGCGGGCGCGGCTTGCGGAGGATCGCGCCGCCATCGCGGTGGCCGCGGAAGCCGAAGCGCAGATCTGGCTCAGGCGAACCTATGCCTGCCTGAAGGCCGAGTCTTCGAACACCGAGTCTTCGAACACCAAGCCCGCGAAGGGCGACACGCAGACCCGGTGAAGCGATCCCGAGGGTCCGGGGCGATCGGCGCCGAGGGGAACCTTCAGGATGCGGAAAACTCGTCGCTGATGATGCCCTGAAGGCGCACGAGCCAGTCCTCGGCGGTCTGCGCCCGCTCTTCCGCGGCGAGGGTCTTCCGGTCCGCATCCGCGGCTCGGGTCCTGGCCGCCTCGCACTGCATCGCCGAGGCGTCCTTCGCGATCCTCGCCTCGGTGAGGGCGGCCTGAAGTTCGGTAACCTCCCGGCGCAACACGACGATCTCGTAGTTCAATGCGTCGATGTCCGCCGCGAACGCCTCGCGTTCCCGCTGGACTTGATACACCAGCTTGTTGGCCTGGATCTGGATGGTCTGCCGCCATGCCTCGAGGCGGTGCATGCCCTCGCTGGCCTGGGCGATGAGCCTGAGCGCCGTTTCGGGATCGAACCCCGCCGATCGCGAAGGCACGTAGAGGACGACGGAGCCGCTCTTTCCGGCCTTCGAATTGTCCGACACCATGAAATCCGACACAGGCGGGGGGCTCGCTCAGCCGGCGGCGTCGGCGTGCGACGAATCCGTTTCCTGCGCCTTCCTCTGGCCGAAGGCCGCGAACACCGCATCGTGCAGGCGCACCAGCCAGGCCTCGGCGTCACCAGCCCGCGCCTCGGCGTCGCCGGCGCGGGTCTCGGCGAGGCGGGCCCGTTCCTCCGCGCGCGCCAACTTCTGTTCCCCGGCCGCGATCTGCTGGTTGAGGCGACGCATCTCCTCGGAGGCCTGCGTGACCACGTGGTTGAGCTGCGCTTCCAGTTCGGCGGCTCTCTGCTCGCCGATGCGGATCGCCTCGCTGGCCTCCTGGATGAGATCGATGGCGGAGGACCATTCGCGCAGGGGGGCGCCGCCCCCTTCGGGCGCGCCCGCCGCCTCGCCGCCCGCCGTGTTCTCGAACGACGGCAGAAGGCTGACGATCTTCTCGCCCGGCTTGCCCGCGTTGACCTGCCACGCGCGCAGCATCATCGCGGACCCCGAAGACGACGACGCATCCTTTTGAGCAGTGTCGGACATGGCGAATTCCCGGATGATCGGTTGGGGATAGAGCCGTTCCTTGTCGCGCTGCAAGCGGGAGCGGCTCTAGGTCTCTGTTATGACGTGCTTTCTTTCGCAGGACCGGCGTCCACGTCCGCGGAAAGAACGCTAGCTGGCTTGGTCCGGATGCAGGAACGGACGCACGTTGCTCGGTTCCTGCGGGGCGGCATCGGGGCCCGGCCGCCCCATGTCCTCCTCCATGCCGCGCCAGCCGCGCCCGGAGCGCTTGAGGGCCTCGTACTGCTTCTGGAGCGTGACCCGGGTCTCCCGGGCGATGTCCAGCGCGCCCTGCACGAGGGCGCGTTCCGAGCGCTCGTTCTGGAGATCCTCCGTCAGGCGGCGCGTCGTCGTCTCGAACTCCGTCCGTGCGGCTTCCTGGCGATGAACGATCTGCTCGATCCGCTCGGTGAGGGCCGCGTTGCGCACGCCTGCCTGCTCCAGGGCGGCATCCTTCGCGGCCAGCGCCTTGCTGAGCATGTCGCATCGCGCATCGAGTTCCGCGCGCAGGCGCTGCATCTCGAGGAAGCGTTCCGTCTGACGGGCCAGATCGCTCTGGAGGGAGTCGAGGCGCCGTTCCGCGGTCGTGCGGGCGATGCTCGCCTCCTTGAAGTTGCGGTCGGCGATGCGATGCGCCTCGTCCTTCTCGCGCAGCTGATTGCGCGATTGCGTGAGCAGCTGCTCATGGGAATCGGCCCGGTTGGTCGCCGCCTCCAGCTTCATCGCCAAGCCCGCACGCTCGGTGCGCAGCGTCGTCATCTCGGCTTCGTGCTGCGCCTCGTTGCGCTCGCGCAAAGCCGTCTCGGCGGCGAGCTGGGCTTCGACGGCGCGCAGGCGCTGCCGTTCGCCCTCCGCGATCCCTTCCAGGTTCCGGTGCCGGGCCGCCAGCTCCGAGAGCTGCCCGGCCTGCTCCTCGCTCAGCCCCTGGAGCCTACGGCTTTCCTGCTCCAAGGCACTCAGGCTCTCCCGGGCGCCCAGCAGATCGTGTTCCGATCGCGCGAGGGCGCTGTCAGCGGCCTGAGCCTCCAGGCGAAGCGCCTTGTTCTCGCCGGTCAGGGCCTTGGTCTGCTCGATCTCCGCGAACAGTTGACGGTCCAGGTTCTCGATGGCGAGCGTCTTGTCGCGCAGTTCCACGCGTTGCGTGGCCACCGTCGCCTCCCCGGCCTGCAGATGATCCTCGGCCCGGCTCGCGCGGGCCAGCGCATCCGACAGTTCGCCCGCCAGGGTCGAGATGCGCGTCGACAGCTCTGCGACTTCGAGGCGGATCGTGCGTCCGGACTGGAATTCCTGGGCCAGCGACGTCTCGAGTTCCGCGATGCGCATGCTGGCGCGCGGGAGTTCGTCGCTGATGCTGATGATCGGCTCGAGGATCGACGAGAAGTCGTCCTGCAGCGTGCGGAGGTCGTCCAGGCGATCGACCATCGCCTCGATCCGCTGCCGGACGATCTCGTCGCGCTGGCCGATCGAGTCGAGCGAGGAGCGGAGGGTTTCCGACTTGGGCTTGGCGCGCTCGGTGGAGGCGGCGGCGCGGACGTCGGCCTGCGGCAGGCCTCGATCGGCCCGGGCAGCCCGTTCGGACGCCTCGCGCTGGGGCGAGGGGGAAGGCGAGGGAGCGGGCGGTGTCGGCGACAGCACGTTTCGGAAGGACGTCCAAGCCATCGCAGCGACACTTCTCCACGGCATGCCGGCCCGTTGCGAGCCTTCTGCCGCGCATAGCTAGCACTTTTTCTACAAATTAAAAAGCATGACAGTAAATTTTCGACGAAACGGCGCATGCAATATCAGAGAAAGGCATTGCCAACATTCAAGTTTTCCCAAGTCAAAACGTCCGACCGACGCTGAGCAAGGTTATGACTTGCTCGACGAGAGACTTATTCTCCTGTGGAAAAGGCGGGATCGCTTTCAGATCTGAAGAGTGCGGCCACGCCGAGACATCTCGGCGAACCTGCGGCGTTCCGTGGTTCGACCGCCGCCGCACCCTGGATAAGTCTTACACGTCGAGGTTCGCCACGCTCAGCGCGTTCTCCTGGATGAACTCGCGGCGGGGCTCGACCACGTCGCCCATCAGCTTGACGAAGAGGTCGCCGGCCTCCTCGGTATCCTTGACCTTCACCTGGAGCAGCGAGCGGATGTCGCGGTCGAGCGTCGTCTCCCAGAGCTGCTGCGCGGTCATCTCGCCCAAGCCTTTGTAGCGCTGGAGCTGCAGCCCCTTGCGGCCGAAGGCCATCACCGCCTCGAACAGGGCGGCCGGCCCGTGCAGGACCGTCGACTCGCCCTTGCGCGAGAACGTCACCGGCTCGCCGTAGATCTCGCGGAGCGCGTCGGCGCGGTCGACCAGGCGCCGCGCCTCCTGCGAGGCGATCAGGCCGGCGTCCAGCGTCGCGACCTGGCGCACGCCGCGCAGAGTCCGCCCGAAGACGTAGCCGCCGTCGGCCGCCTCGCCCTGCCAGCCCTGCTCGATGTCGTCGGCGATGGCGTCGAGGCGCTTGGCCGTCACGTCGGCCAGCACCTCGGCCTCGCCGGCATGCTCGGCCGCCTCCGGCCGGAACGCGCCGGCCAGCACCGCCTGCTCGACGACCGAGCGGTCGTAGCGGGTGTGGAGGTTCAGCAGGATGCCGCGGAAGGCGCGGGCCTCCTCGACCAGGGTCTTGAGCTGCGGCCCGCCGAACGCGGCGCCCGACGCCAGCGTCAGCGTCGCGCCCTCGACGCCCTGGTCGATCAGGTAGTCCTCGAGCGCGCGCTCGTCCTTGAGGTAGAGCGCCTTGCGGCCGCGCTCGGCTTTGTAGAGCGGCGGCTGGGCGATGTAGAGGTGCCCGCGCTCGATCAGCTCCGGCATCTGCCGGAAGAAGAAGGTCAGCAGCAGGGTGCGGATGTGCGAGCCGTCCACGTCCGCGTCGGTCATGATGATGATGCGGTGGTAGCGCAGCTTGTCCGGGTTGAAGCCCTCGCGGTCGGTCGAGGACCGCCCGATCCCGGCCCCCAACGCGGTGATCAGCGTGCCGATCTCGGCCGAGCCCAGCATCCGGTCGGCGCGCACGCGCTCCACGTTGAGGATCTTGCCCCGCAGCGGCAGCACCGCCTGGAACGTCCGGTCGCGGCCCTGCTTGGCCGAGCCGCCGGCCGAGTCGCCCTCGACCAGCAGGATCTCGCACTTGCTCGGGTCGCGCTCCTGGCAGTCGGCGAGTTTGCCCGGCAGCGAGGCGATGTCGAGCGCGCCCTTGCGGGTCACGGTCTCGCGGGCCTTGCGCGCGGCCTCGCGGGCGGAGGCGGCCAGGATCACCTTGCTCATCACCGAGCGGGCCTGGGACGGGTTCTCCTCGAGCCAGTTAGACAGGCCCTCGTTGAGCACGTTCTCCACCGCCGGGCGCACCTCGGAGGAGACGAGCTTGTCCTTGGTCTGGGACGAGAACTTCGGGTCCGGCACCTGCACCGAGATCACTGCGGTCAGGCCCTCGCGGCAATCCTCGCCGGTGAGGGTGATCTTCTCGCGCTTGGCGATGCCGGAGGATTCCGCGTAGCCGGTGACCTGGCGGGTCAGCGCGGCGCGGAAGCCCGCCATGTGGGTGCCGCCGTCGCGCTGCGGGATGTTGTTGGTGAAGGGCAGCACGGTCTCGTTGAACGAGTCGTTCCACCACAACGCCACCTCGACGCGGATGCCGTCGCGCTCGGCGCGCACCATCACCGGCTTGCTGACCCCGTCGATGGGTTTGCGCGAGCGGTCGAGGTAGCGCACGAACGCCTCGATCCCGCCCTCGTAGTACAGCTCCTCGCGCCGGTGCTCGGCGTGGCGCGCGTCGGTGAGCACGATCCGGACGCCGGAATTGAGGAAGGCGAGCTCGCGCAGGCGCTTCTCCAGCGTCGCGAAGTCGAACTCGATCATCGTGAAGGTGTCGGTCGAGGGCAGGAAGCTGACCTCGGTTCCCTTACGCCCCTCGCCGGGGCCCTCCACCTTGAGCGGAGCCACGGCGTCGCCGTGGCGGAACTCCATCGTGTGCTCCTTGCCGTTGCGCCAGATGCGCAGGCGCAGCCATTGCGACAGGGCGTTGACGACCGAGACGCCGACGCCGTGCAGGCCGCCCGAGACCTTGTAGGAGTTCTGGTCGAACTTACCGCCGGCGTGCAGCTGGGTCATGATGACCTCGGCCGCCGAGACGCCCTCCTCCTTGTGGATGTCCACCGGGATGCCGCGGCCGTTGTCCGAGACGGTGCAGGAGCCGTCGGCGTTCAGCGTCACGGTGACGAGGTCGGCGTGCCCCCCCAGCGCCTCGTCGATGGCGTTGTCCACCACCTCGTAGACCATGTGGTGGAGGCCAGAGCCGTCGTCGGTGTCGCCGATATACATGCCTGGGCGCTTGCGCACCGCATCGAGGCCCTTGAGCACGCGGATCGATTCCGCGCCGTAGGCGTCGACGAACTCGGCGGGTGGCACGGCGCCCTGGGACGGGTCGTTCGGGTTCTGGTCAGACATCAAGGTCCTCGGGCAGGCGGGTCTGAGCGCGAGGGTCCGGCGCCCGCTTGGGAGCAGCCCCGCCTGCGATTCGATCAGTCCGCCCCATATAGGCGTTCCGCCTTGAAATTGCATCGTTTCCGGGCACGCACGGCCAAGCTCGTTCCCGTGTTCTGACCGCGCCGCGTTAACGCCGGGTTAGACCTGAATCCCGCCCGCCGTCGCCACGTCGAGCCGGGCGACCGCGTCCGGCGAAAGCCGCAGGGTCACGGCGCCGACGAGCTCGTCGAGCTGGGCCGTCGAGGTCGCGCTGGCGATCGGCGCGGTGACGCCGGGCCGGGCCATGATCCAGGCGAGCGCCACCTGCGCCGGGGTGGCGTCGTGCTCGGCGGCGACCGCGTCGAGGACGCCCAGCAGCGCAAAGCCCTTCGGCGTCAGGTACTTGGAAACCCGGTTCTCGCGGGCGCGGCCGGCGGCGGATTCCGCCGAGCGGTACTTGCCCGTGAGGAAGCCGGCCGCCAGCGAGAAGTAGCCGATGACGCCGAGCCCCGCCTCGCGGCACAGGGGCTCGAGATCGGCCTCGTAGCCGCGCTCGGCGAGGCTGTAATCGGGCTGCAGGCATTCGTAGCGCGGCAGGCCCTCGCGCTCCGAAATCGCCAGCGCCTCGCGCAGGCGAACGGCCGAGAAGTTCGAGGCGCCGACCGCCCGGACCTTGCCCGCCTGGATCAGGCGTTCGTAGGCGCGCAGCGTCTCCTCCTGCGGGGTCGCCGCGTCGTCCGCATGCGACTGGTACAGGTCGATCCGGTCGGTCCGCAGCCGGCGCAGCGACGCCTCGCAGGCCTCGGCGATGCGCGCGGGCGCAAGGCCGGTGCGGCCCTCGCCCATGTCCATGCCGACCTTGGTCGCCAGCACGATCCTGTCGCGCAGGCCGCGCGCGGCGAACCAGCGCCCGATCACCGCCTCCGACTCGCCGCCGGCATGACCGGGCGCCCAGCGCGAGTAGACGTCGGCCGTGTCGACGAAGTTCAGGCCCGCCTCGACCAGGCGGTCGAGGATCGCGAACGACGTGGTCTCGTCGGCCGTCCAGCCGAAGACGTTGGCGCCGAGGCACAGGGGGGCGACGGCGAGGCCGGAGCGGCCGAGGGGGCGCTGTTCCATCGCGCTCAACCCTGCAGGAACGGGTTCGAGACCCGTTCCTCGCCGAGCGTCCCGGTGGGGCCGTGGCCGGGGATGAAGGCGAGGTCGTCGCCGAGCGGCAGCACCTTTTCCTTGATCGCGCGGATGAGCTGGTCGTGGTTGCCGCCCGGCAGGTCGGTGCGTCCGACCGAGCCCTTGAACACCACGTCGCCGACCAGCGCGAAGCGCGCATCGCGGCTGACGAAGACCACGCTGCCGGGCGAATGTCCCGGCGCATGCAGGATGTCGAAGGCCAGCGGGCCGACGGTGACCGCGTCGCCCTCGTCGAGCCAGCGGTCCGGCGTCACGACGCGGGCGCCGTCGATGCCGTAGTTGGCGCCGGTCTCGGGCAGCGAGTCGAGCAGGTAGCGGTCGGCCTCGTGCGGGCCCTCGATCGGCACGCCCAGGCGCTCGCGCAGCTCGGCCGCGCCGCCGGCATGGTCGATGTGCCCGTGCGTCAGCAGGATCTTCTCCACGCGCACGCCCTGCTCGGCGATGGCCGCCTCGATCCGGTCGAGGTCGCCGCCGGGGTCGACGACGGCGCCGACCTTGGTCGCCGCGTCCCAGATCAGGGTGCAGTTCTGCTGGAAGGGCGTCACCGGGATGATCCCGACGCGGGGCGTGCCTGGCATGGTCGTCCGTTCACGAAACTGGAGGGCGCGAGGTCCACACGTTCTAGCCCGTATCGGATCGAGCCGCACCCCACGGACGCTTGTATCCGAAATGCGACGGCTGGGCCGATTCACCGGCGCCCCGCCGGACTCCGCTGGTTGGTTGACCGCGCAACCGATACAACCTTGTGCGCAATCCTATGTCGTCCCGCGGATCCGCCCGTGCCTGTGTCCGTGCCGCCCGCACTCCTCGACGCCGCCGCACGGCCGCCGGCCGCGCCGCGCGTCGAATGAGGGCGTTCCGGCATCCGGGGCCAAGCGCCCGCGCCCGGCGGATCGCGCCGGCCCTGGCGCTGGCCCTGGCCCAGCTCCCGTCCGCGGCGGCGGCCCGGGAGCGGGCCGAGGACGGCGTCACCCTCGACACTCTGACGGTGACGAGCGAGGCCCCCGCCGGCGCGAGCCGCGCCCTCCTGGCCCGCACCTTCGGCGTATCCGCTCCGCCCGGGTCGGCGCCGGCTCCGATCGAGAACCCGGTCGGCCAGGTGGTGACGTCGGTCGGCCGCGACGGCACGATCGACGACCGGCCGCCGACGACGATCGGCGCGGTGCTCGCCAACAGCCCCGGCGTCACCGTCCGCCAGGGGCTCGGCGGCCGCGACGTGGTGATCTCGATCCGCGGCAACAACGCCCGCTCCACCGGAATCACCCGCAACATGGTGGTGCTGGAGGACGGGTTCCTGGTGACGCAAGCCGACGGCGCCTCGCGCTTCGACCTGTCGGACCCCCGCGCCTATTCCCGCATCGACGTGTTCCGCGGGCCGCAATCGGCGCTGTTCGGCAACTACGCCAGCGGCGGCGCGCTGGCGTTCCGCACCCGCACCGGCCGGGAGATCGACGGCTACGAGGTCGCGGTCGACGCCGGCAGCTTCGGCGTCGTGAACAGCGCCTTCGCCGTCGGCCAGGCGAGCGGCCCGTTCGAGATCAGCCTGTTCTCCAGCGACGCGCGCGGCGACGGCTACCAGGGCCATTCGAGCTTCGACACCCAGACCGTGAACCTGCTGGCGAGCTGGACGCCGAGCGCGGACGACCGCTTCACCCTCAAGGTGATCGACAACCACGTCTCCGCCGGGCTGCCGGTGCGCGCGTCGCTGAACCAGTTCACCCTCAACCCGTACCAGCGCGGCTGCGAGACCGCGTCCGCCGCCGCGCCCGGCTGCGCGACGGTCGCGCTCCTGCGCAACGGCGTCTCCGGCCGCACCGTGGCGTTGACCGCCGACGAGGGCGGGTTCGGGCGCGACGACCGCCGCACGGTCGTCGCCGGGCGCTGGGAGCACGACGTGGACGCGCAGACGACCTGGCGCGTCCAGGCCGGCTACGGACGCGCGCTCCTACGACCAGCGGTTCTACGTGCAGGCCGGCCGCGCCAGCCTGCCGTCGCTCAACCTCGCCGCCGACCTGACCCGGCGCGGCGAGCTGTTCGGGCTCGCCGCCACCGGCTTCCTGGCCTTGGGCTACGACACCATCGACATCCGCGCGCCGACCTTCAACCGGGCGGCCTTCGGCGGCCCGCGGCTCGGCGCGCTGGTCGGCCTGCAGGAGGCGACGCAGGAGAACCTCGGCGGCCGGGCGCGGGCCGAGATCGCCGTGTCCGACCGCTGGACCGCCGTGCTCGGGGTCGGCGCGACGCGCACCGCGATCTCCGGGCGCAACACCATCTTCGCCTACACGGAGGCCGGCGCCGCCTCCGCGGTCACCCCGGTCGACCCGGCCTACGTCAACGTCGCGCCCGAGCTCGTCCTCGTCTACCGGCCGGATGCGGACTGGACCCTGCGCGGGCGGGTCGCCACCGGCTACGCGACCCCGTCGGTGGGCAACCTGTTCGTCACGCCGGCCGGCATCCCCGGCTCGAACACCGGGCTCCGGCCCCAGGAGAACCTCGGCTTCGACCTCGGCGCGGAATGGTCGCCGCTGGCGGGCGTGCGCGTCAGCCTCACCGGATTCTACGAGTTCTTCCGCAACGAGCTGGTCGGCCAATCCCCGGGGGCGGGGCTCCTGTCCTACACCTTCAACGTGCCGGCCTCCGAGCACCGCGGCATCGAGCTCGGAGCGGAGGCGGCCCTCGGCTCGGGCTGGCGGGGGACGCTGGCCTACAGCTTCGACGCCCAGGTCTACACCCGCTTCGTCGAGCGACTGGCGGCCGGCGCCTTCGCCGCCGCGTTCGACCGGGCCGGCAATCGCATCGTCGGGGTGCCGGAGCACCAGGTCCTCGCCCGGATCGGCTACGACGTGCCGGCCGGGCCGCTCGCCGGCCTCGGCGCCTACGCCGAAGCGGTGATGCAGGACGGCTTCTTCCTCGACAACGCCAACCTGCTGCGGGTGCCGGGCTTCGCGGTCCTGAACCTCAACGTCCACTACGCGACGGCGCTCGTCGGCTACGCCCGGCGCCTCGACCTCTACGGCGAGGTCCGCAACGTGTTCGACACGGCCACTGTCGGCGCCGCCAACCCGCTCGCCAATTCCCTCAACGCCGTCACCGGCCTGCAGAACGGCCGCGCCGTCCTGGCCGGCACGAGCGGGGCGATCTTCGCCGGGCCGCCGCGGACCTTCATGACCGGGATGCGGCTGCGGTTCTGACGCGCGCCCGGCGCCTTACTCTGACGCGCCGCCCTTCGGCCGGCGGAACCCGTCGTGGAGCGCCAGCATCTCGGCCATGCCGAGCGCCCGGCTGCTCCAGCGGGTCTCGGCGGTGTTCACCTGGGTGAAGCGGTCGTGCGACCGGCCGCCATAGGCGCCGAACAGCACCCGCCCCTCCGCGCCGTCCGGCGCCGGGCGGTCGATCCGGTACGAGGGCGGTCCGCCCTTGGCGGTGACGCCGATCCGCACCGCGGCGTCGCCGAAATGCTTCTGGCACATCCGCATGGTGGCGAGCACGGCGCGAAGGTAGGCCTCGCCGTCCTCCAGGTCGGGCAGCACGTCCGCGATGGTCGCATCGGGCGAAAGAGGGGGGCGTCGGGGCATCGGCATCTCGCTTCGTGCTCCCCCCTACCCTGCCGGGGGCGCAAGCGCGAGGCGTCCGCGCCCCTCAGGTCGGCTTGCGCTTCAGGAGCGCGTCGAGGCCGCCGACCCGGAACCAGTGGTAGCCGTAGCCCTCCAGGTAGAGGCAGTGGCGCCCGTCTTCGTCCGCCTCGCTCCGCGCGCCGGTGAGCAGGTCGACGAGCACGAGGCCGTCCGGCGCGGCGACGCCGGTGTCGAGAGCGAGCTCGGTCGGGCCGGGCCCGAGGTTGTGCACGCACAGGACCGCGTTGCCGCGCCAGTCGTAGCGGAGCGCCAGCACCGCCGGCCGGCCGGTCTCGAGGGCGGTGACGTCGCCCCAGCCGATCTCCGGCGCCTCCTTGCGCAGGCGGATGATGCTCTGCATCCAGTTGAGGAGCGAGCCCGGGTCGTGGCGCTGGTCGGCGACGTTGACGTGGGCGTAGCCGTAGGGGCCGTGGTCGATCGGCGGCATGGTCGGCGTCGCCGACCGGGTGAAGCCGCCCTGGGCCTCGGGGGTCCACTGCATCGGCGTGCGGGCGCAGTCGCGCTCCTTCAGGGACAGGTCGTCGCCCATGCCGATCTCGTCGCCGTAGCGCAGCACCGGCGTGCCGGGCAGGGTGAACATCAGCGAGTAGGCCAGGCGGATGCGGCGCGGGTCGCCGTCGAGCATCGGCGCGAAGCGGCGGCGGATGCCGCGGTCGTAGAGCTGCATCCCCTTCTCGGGGCCGAATTCCTCGAAGACGGTCTGGCGCTGCTTCTCGGTCAGGCGGCCGAGGTCGAGCTCGTCGTGGTTCCTCAGGAAGATGCCCCACTGGCACGAGAGCGGGCGCGGCTTCGTCCGCTCGATCGCCTTGGCCAGCGGCCGCGCGTCGTGGCCGGCCAGCGCGTAGAACGTCGCCTGGTTGATCTGGAAGTTGAACATCATGTGCATGCGGTCGGCGTCGTCGCCGAAGTAGTCGAGGTCCTGCTTGGGCAGGATGTTGGCCTCGGCCAGGATGATCGCGTCGCCCTTGCGCCATTGCAGGAACTCGCGGAAGTCGCGCAGCATGTCGAACTGCTCGGTCGGCGCACCCGCCACGTCGGCGCCCTTGCGCGCGATGACGAAGGGCACCGCGTCCATGCGGAAGCCCGAGACCCCGAGCTCGATCCAGAACCCCATGATCTTCAGGATCTCGGCCAGCACCGCGGGGTTGGCCGTGTTCAGGTCGGGCTGGAAGTCGAAGAAGCGGTGGAAGTAGTAGGCCTTGGCCTGCGCGTCCCAGGTCCAGGTCGTCTTCTGGACACCGGGAAACACCATGCCCTCGGAGGCCGTGGCCGGCTTCTCCTTCGACCAGACGTACCAGTCGCGGTAGGGCGAATCCGGGTCGGAGCGGGCGGACTGGAACCAGCGGTGCTGGTCCGAGGTGTGGTTGACCACGAGGTCGATCAGCACCCGCAGGCCGCGCTGCTTGGCGGCGTGGGTGAAGGCGACGAAGTCGCCGAGCGAGCCGTAGGCCGGGTCGACCCCGTAATGGTCGGCGATGTCGTAGCCGCCGTCGCGCTTCGGCGAGGGCTGGAACGGCATCAGCCAGACCGCGGTGACGCCGAGCCCCTGGAGATAGTCGAGCCGCCGCTCCAGCCCGGCGAAATCGCCGATCCCGTCCCCGTCGGCATCCATGAAGGTGCCGACCGACAGGCAGTAGATCACCGCGTTCTTGTACCAGAGGTCGTTGATCATGCGCGTGGCCCTCGTCGGGGTCGAAGGGGCCGCGGCGTCCGGGCGCGGCGACGGAACGGACGGACGGACGGCTACTTCCGCGCGTGTTCCATGTAGGCGCGCAGCACGGCGTTGATCCGGGTCTGGTACCCGCGTCCCTGGCCCTGGAAGAAGGCCAGCACGTCGGCGTCGAGCCGGATCGTCATCGGTTTCTTGCGCGACTCGGGGTGGAAGACCGCCTTGCTCCAGTCGATCTCCCGCCCCGCCTCGTCGGGATCGGACGCGATCGCGGCCTCGACCTCGGCATTGGTCATGGCCTTCACGGCCTCCCAGTCGGTCTCGCTCTCCCCGCGCTCAACCATCGCCTTCAGTTCCGCGGAGGGATAGCTGACGATACGCTTCCCGCTCTCCATTGCGTGCTCTCCTCATCGAGATCGCTCGCCGCGTCTCGCTCCGCCATGTCCAGATCAGGGTGACGAACAGGTCGTCCAGGATCGCGACCGTGAACTGGCGTCTCTCGCCGCGGTCTGCCATCGAAGAGGGCGGCCGCATCTCGGAAGTCGAGCCGATGCTTGAGCAGATTCGTCCGGCGCTTGGCCTCGTCCCACTCGAACATCGCACCTCACCGTAACGTGTCCATACGAGGCGTCAATACGCGGCCGCACGCAAGCCCCGAGCCTGGGAGGCTCCTTAAAACAGCCGCGTTGTGCACGCCCTGTTCAGCCGCCCGCGCCAAAGGTCGGCGTGCGCTGAGAAACCCAGCCGTGCCGGTGCCCCGGATCGCATGAACACCATCCTGATCAAGCTGTTTGCGACCGCCCTGACGCTGAGCCAGGTCACGACCAAGCCCGAGGCGCTGAAGACCCAGTTCGACCCGGCCGTGGACGGTCCGCAGGTCGTTCAGATCCTGCGCGACGGCTGCGCGCACATGCGAAAGGCCTTCGACATCGAGGACATCAACCTCGACGAGCTGATCTCCACCGCGATGGAGGACCCGACGGCCGTGGCCGGGCCGGCGGCGCCCAAGATCCTGCACGGGCTCGACATCGGCGAGCTGAATACGAGCTACAAGCAGTTCTGCAAGGGCGAGAACCCGAAGGGCTCGCCGTTCGACGCCCGCGAGGTGATCGAGTTCTACAACCGCGCGACCACCGACCTGCCGACCGCCGAGGCCCTGCGCGACAAGGCGCTGCCGGGCATGACCCGCATCCTCGACGCCTCGGGGAAGCCCTTCGCCGAGACCTTCGAGCCGAACGGCCGCCGCCTCGTCGTGCCGATCGCCGACGTGCCGCCGCTGGTCCGACAAGCCTTCATCGCCGCCGAGGACAAGCGCTTCGAGAGCCACCACGGCATCGACGAGCGGGGCGTGATCCGCGCCTTCATCGGCAACCTCGCCGCCCCCGGCCGGCCGGCCGGCGGCTCGACCATCACGCAGCAGGTGGTGAAGAACCTCTCGGTGGGCGACGACGTCACCTACGAGCGCAAGATCCGCGAGATGATCGTCGCCTCCCGCCTGGAGCGCATCCTCGGCAAGCCGCAGATCCTCGGGCTCTACCTCAACGGGATCTATCTCGGCCGCGGCGCCTACGGCATCGAGATGGCCGCCAGGAGCTATTTCGGGAAGTCGGTCGGGCAACTCACCCTGCCCGAGGCGGCGTTGCTCGCCGGCATGCCCAAGGGGCCGAACTTCTACAGCCCCGACAAGTACCCCGAGCGGGCCCGCGAGCGCCGCGCCTACGTCCTCGCCCGCCTCAAGGAGGAGGGGGCGATCACCGAGGCCGAGATGGCGGCGGCCGTCGCCTCCGACCTCGGGCTGAAGCCGGTCGAGACCGCGCGGCGCGATTCCGGGTTCTACGTGGTCGACCACCTCACCCGCGAGGCCCGCACCTTCGCCGGGCTGGATTCGCTCACCGCCCACTCCTTAACCGTGCGCTCGACGATCAACGCCGGGCTGCAGCGGGCGGTCGAGGGTGCGTTGCAGGACGGGCTGGCGAATTACGAGCGCGGCACCGGGCGCCAGACCTATCCGGGGCCGGAGTTCAACCTCACCGAGAGCGTGCGCAAGCTCCAGGCGGCGGTCCCCGCCCCCGAGGCCGCGCCGCAATCGCTGCCGGGCGTCACCGGTGCGGAGGCCAAACCTACAGAGATCAAGCCTGCCGAGATCAAGCCTGCCGAGGCGAAGGCGCCCGTCGGCAGGCCGGCGCGCGGGAAGGCGACCGTCGCCGCGCCGGCCGGGAAGCCCGTGTGGCTGCGCGCGCTCGAGAGCGCCCGGCCGGTGCTCTACGACGTGCGCTGGCCGCTCGCCGTGGTGCTGGAGACCGGCCGCAACGGCGTGAAGGTCGGGCTCGGCGACGGCCGCGTCGCGTCGCTCGATCCCGGCATCGCGCGGGGCAAGCTGCAGCCCTACGACGTCGTCCGGGTGAAGCTGCGCGAGGGCAAGGGGCCTCGTGACGAGAAGGGCCTTCGTGCCGAGATCCGGGTGAAGCCGTCCGTGCAGGGTGCGGCTCTGGTGCTGGAGAACCGAACGGGGCGCATCCTGGCGATGGCCGGCGGGTTCTCCTATCCGGCGAGCCAGCTCAACCGCGTGACGCAGGCGGTGCGCCAGCCGGGCTCGACCCTGAAGCCGCTGACCTACCTCGCGGCCCTCAACGCCGGGCTCCAGCCCAACACCCTGGTGATGGACGCGCCCGTGACCCTGCCTCCGATCGGCGGGGTCGGCGACAGCTGGTCACCGAAGAACTACGACGGCGGCGGCTCCGGGCCGACGACCTTGCGGCGGGGCTTGGAATTCTCGAAGAACCTCGTCACCGCCCGCCTGCTCCAGGGCGGCATCGCGGACAAGGCGCCGGCCAGCCTCAAGCGCGTCTGCGACATCGCGCTGGAGGCGCAGATCTACGCGGCCTGCGAGCCGTACTATCCGTTCGTGCTCGGCGCCCAGCCGGTGCGGATGATCGATCTCGCCGGCTTCTACGCCGCGGTCGCCAACGAGGGCGCGCGCACCGCGCCCTACGCCCTCGAAGGGGTCGAGCGCGACGGCACGCCCGTCTACGCCCACGCCGCCCGCGAGCCGGTGCGGATCGGCTCGGCCGACCGGGTGGCGTTCTACCAACTCAAGACCATGCTCCAGGGCGTGACCAACCACGGCACCGCGGCGGCCCTGTCGCGGGTCTCGCAGTTCGTCGCCGGCAAGACCGGCACCTCGGAGAACGAGAACGACGCGTGGTTCGCCGGGTTCACCAACGAGGTCACGGTGGTGGTCTGGGTCGGCTACGACAACGCCGACGGCACCCGCAAGACGCTCGGCCGCGGCCAGACCGGCGGCCACGTCTCCGTGCCGATCGCGTCGGCGATCTTCCAGGCGGCGTGGGCCAACGGGGTGGCCAAGACCCCGCTCGCCCCGCCCTCCCCCGAGGCGCGTCAGATGCTCGTCGACGTCTCGATCGACCCGCGCAGCGGGCAGCGCGTCGCGGGCGGCGGGTTCACCGAGCACTTCCGCAAGGCCGCCGACGGCCGCATGGCCGACACGCAGTACAAGCTGCTGCCGCGCGAGAACGCCTACGCGATGCGGCCGGACGCGGAGGACGGCGACCTCTCGGGGACCGAGGACGGCGCCGACGTGGCCGGCGACGCCTTCGGCAACCGCGCCCCCGACGCCGACCTGCTCGACCCGTTCGGCGACCGCCGCCCGGCGCTCCGCAGCCGGCGGGCGCAGGGCGACGTCGAGGGCGGCTACCGGCCCTGGCCCGGCCAGACCGCGCGTTCGCCCTTCGGCGACGACGACCTGCGCCCGCGCCGCCGCGATCCCGACTACCTGTTCGGCGACGACCCGCGCTACTGACGCCGCCCCCCCCTTCTCCCCTTCGAGGTCCTTCCGTGCTGCTGCAGCGACCCGTTCGCCTTGCCTTGCCCCTGCTCGTGCTCGCGGGCGTCCCGTCCGCGATGGCCCAGGCGACGCCCCCCTCGCCGGCGCAACCGGGCATGGCCGCGACGGCCGGGCGCATCCGGGAGGTCGCCTCGGTCGCCGCCGTCGACCCGACCACGCTGAAGCCCGGGACGATCCTGGTGAGCGACCACCGCGACACCCCCTCGGCGCCCGAGAACGGGCTGACGCCCTACCTCGACTGGGTGCGGACCAAGCCGGTGGAGGCGGCCGCGCTCTCGCCCTTCCCCGGCTACAAGGAGCCGGACTACACCACCACCGTGAACGGGGTCGCCAAGCCGCGGCACGAGGCGCTGAAGGTCTACGTCGCCGAGGGGCGCTTCGTGGTGGCACGGCCCGCCGAGGCGATCGACCTGTCGGCGCTGGCGCAGCTCGGCTTCGTGCAGGCGATGGACCCGGCGATCAAGCACAAGGCGCTCGACCCCGCCGACGTGACGCCGACGAAGGACCCGGCCGCGGCCTTCGCCCGCCGTCCCGACCGGCCGTGGTGCGAGCCGGGCACGGTGTGCATCGAGTCGCGCTACGACCTGGAGGGCAAGCTGCCGCTGGGCGTGAAGCTCGCCAACAAGCTGGAGGAGGGCGGCGCCAAGAAGATCGCCGAGTTCGTCTCGTTCCAGAGCGAGCTGCGCACCCTACCGCCCGACCGGGCCGCGAGCCTGGGGGCGCTGACCAAGGTCGACACCACGGTGACGGGCGGGCTCGAGCAGACGATCTTCTGGGTCAACCAGATCCTGCGCTTCGGCAAGTTCCTGGCGGTGTTCCAGCCGATGCCGAACGACCCGACCAAGACCGTCGTCACCACCTACATGGCGCTGGCGATCAAGGGCGACGTCCTCGACCGCAAGGCGGAATACGCCCGCGTGCCCGTGCTGAGGAACCTGCTGCCGGCGCAGGTGCTGATGGGCAACTCGAGCTTCAACACCGGCACCTCGATCAGCGCCGGCCTGCCGACCTACGCCCGCAACCGCATCGCGGCCTTCGCCGACGCCCTCGCCAAGCGCTAAGCGCCCCCGGGGCCTCGCCCCGCACCGCGGAAGGCGGCGCGGGGACCGGCCCGAACGATCGGAGACGCCGGCGGATCAGTAGCCGCGATTCACGATCGAGGGCATCGAGGGCTGCGTGTACAGGCGGTTCACGTCGGGCCGGGTCTGGGTGCCGTTGGTGTCGTTCGAGCGCCGGTAGTTGTCGGTGTTGAAGGTCTCCGCCAGGCCGCTGCGGCTGTCGGGGCCGTCGACGCTGTTGCAGGCGGCGAGGCCGCCGAGCAGGGCGGCCGCGAGGGCGAGGGGAGCAAGGGTCCGAAGGGTCGGGACGGGGCGCATCGCAGGTTCCTGGGGCGTCATCGTGAGGGAGGCGCGGGAATCGCCGGTGCCGGCGGAGGTGTCGGGCCGGTGTGGCCGCGTCAAGGCGGTGCCGCTCGCGTAAAGCGGTTGCCGGGGATCCGATGTCGGATGGCCACGGAAAAGTCACCACGGCGTGGCTTTGCGGCCGCGAACCGGGGCATTCGTGTGGAGGAGCCGCCCCACAACCCTGGCCAAGCGGCCGCGTTCCGGCGACAACCGCCGGGATGAGCCGAAAGCCTTCATGAGCAACGTCCTGCCCTTCCGCCCGCGCACCCCCGTGCATCAACTCGCCCGGTGCGAGGTCGTCGCCGTCGCCGGCGACCTCCTCACGCTGCTCGAACAGCTCGAGGATGTGAGCGCGCGCGCCGCCGCCATGGGGCGCCCGGCCCTCGAGGTCGAGCGCACGGTCCAGCACCTGCTCGACGCGGTCGGCGCCGTCGAGCGCGCGCTCGACTGCATCGGCGAGGGCGAGCAGGCCGCGCCGGCCTGACGCCGGGCGCCACGTCCCGACCCGAATGCACGACTCGTACGGGGCATGAGAACCCGAACGAGGACGGCGCGAACGCAATCCGACCCCGACGCGAGCGCCTCTCGTAGGCTCGTCGCACGCTCGCCCTCGCGAGCCCGCCTCCCGCCCTGACACACCGAGCCGACCTGCCGACGTTGCGTGCAATGTCCGCGGAACTGTCGCGCTTAAGTTGTCGTTGAGGGGGTGTCGCAGCGCACGCGCCGTGCGGTGCGCCCCATTTCCAATGCTCGAGCATCCTCGGAGGGATCGATGACGTCGTCCTTGAACCGTCGCGCCCTCGCCGTGGTGATCGCCGGCGGCCTCGTCGCAGGCGGCGCCGCCCAGGCCCAAGCGGCCGAGATCGGCTTCTTCGAGGCCTTGTTCGGCGGGGCGCGGCCGGCCGTGCAGGCGCCCGAGCCGAGCCAGCCCGCCTACGCCGGGGCCCAGATCCGTCACCGCAGCCGCCGGGCCGCCGCGCCGCGTCCGCGGATCCGCTACGCCGCCCTGCCCGCCTCCGAGCCGTTGAAGGTGCGGATCACCGATCGCCAGAAGCCGATCGACATGAAGGGCGGCGCCGTCGCCGCCCTGATGAAGGACGAGACTCTGCGCCCCGGCGACATCGTGGTCCTGAACACCGGCGCCCGCGTCTTCACCGGCGATCCCGACGCGGCGCACACGATGCGCGACTTCGTCCCGGTGGAGCGCTCGACCTACGTCGACCGCGGCACCCGCAAGCAGCTCGCCGCCCTGATGGCGCCGGCCTCGGCCTTGCCGGCCGACCAGGCCCGAAAGTTCGTCGAGCGCCTGAAGAGCACCCCCCGCACCCCCGCGACGCTCGTGCCGCAGCAGGCCTCGATGCGGATCATCAGCCCCTGGACGGTGGCGCCGTAAGGCGCCGACCCGCTCGCCGTTCAGGTCGCCGAGGCGCCGGCGAGGCTCGCCCAGACCGTGCCGTAGTGGCAGGCGGCCGCGGCGAGCACGAAGGCGTGCCAGATGGCGTTCTGGAACGGCAGCTTGCGCCAGACGTGGAAGATGACGCCGACCGAGTAGAGCAGGCCGCCGACGGCGAGCATCCATAGGGCGGTCGGCTGCAGGGCCGAGATCACGGATTCGTAGGCGAACAGGCCGCACCAGCCGAGCAGCAGGTAGAGGCCGATCGACAGGCGGTCGAAGCGGCCGGGCAGCAGCAGCTTCACGGCGATGCCGATCCCGGCCACGATCCAGACGAAGGCGAGGAGCCCCCAGGCCATCGGCCCTGTCCCGACGAGGGCGACGAGCGGCGTGTAGGTGCCGGCGATCATCAGGTAAATCAGCGCGTGGTCGGCCCGGCGAAGCAACCATTTGCGCCGGCCGACGGGGTAGAGGTTGTAGGTCGCCGAGACCGCCAGCATCGAGACCAGTGCGGTGGCGTAGACCGCCACCGCGATCCGCTCGGATAGGCCGAGATGCTCGGTCAGCGCCATCGAGACGAGGGCGACCGCACCGGCGAGGCCGAGGAGCACGCCGAGGCCGTGGACCACCCCGTCGGCGACGATCTCGCGCGGGGTGTAGTGCCAGGTCAGACCGACCGGTCGTCCATCTTCGGCCAGGAACATCACAGCCTCCTGCAACGCGTCAAGGCTAAGCCGTTTCGATGACACTCGTTCCACCGGCAGACCACGCAGTCCCGGTCGATCGCGACTTTTCCACCGTTCAGGATCAATCTTCATCCTGAACCGGTGATGTCAGAGGTCTCCGAGGCTCCGTCAGGCCCCCCGGCCTGCGAGCGCCTCGAAGCCGAACGCCGCCACCGCCGGCCCGCTGGCGCGGGGCGCGCGCACGAGGCCGCGGCTCAGGCGCGCATGCACGGTGGCCATCACCAGCACGGCCATCGCCAAAACCTGGTGTGCGAGCGCCGCCCAGAGCGGCACGGCCATGAGCAGCGTCGCGATCCCGAGGCCGGCCTGCGCCAGGGCGAGACCGGCGACGCCGGTGGCGCGGCGCGCGACGGAGCTGCCCGGGGCGGCGACCCGCGCGTCGACCGCGTGCGCGAGGGCGACGGCGAGGAGCAGGTAGGCGGTGAGCCGGTGGTTCAGCTGGACCAGGGTCACGTTGTCGACGAAGTTCTCGATCCAGGGCCGCACCGAGAACAGGGTCTCCGCCGGCGGGATCAGCGCGCCGTCCATGGTCGGCCAGGTGTTGTGGACGAGGCCGGCATGGGAGCCGGCCACCAGCCCGCCGAGGAAGATCTGCGCGAGCACCAGAGCCGGCAGGGCGAGCGCGACCGCGCGCAGCCGCGGCGCGGCAGGGGCGACGCCCGCGCTGCGCTCGCCGGCAGCGAGCCACACGAGGCCCGCCAGGATCAGGCTCGCCATGGTGAGGTGGAGGGCGAGCTTGATCGGCGCCACCGCGGTCATGCCGGGCTGCAGCCCCGAGGCCACCATGATCCAGCCGATCGCCCCTTGCGCGGACCCGAGGATTCCGAGCGTCAGCAGGCCGAGCCCGAGGCGCCGGCTCAGCATGCCGCGCCACCAGAACGCGATCAGCGGCAGGAAGAACACCAGGCCGACGATCCGCCCGAGCAGGCGGTGGCCCCATTCCCAGAAGTACAGGACCTTGAAGTCGGACAGGCCCAGGCCCTGGTTGAGGATGCGGTATTGGGGCGTGTCGCGGTACTTCTCGAACTCGGTCGCCCAGTCGGCGGCCGAAAGCGGCGGCACCACGCCGGTGACGGGGCGCCATTCGGTGATCGACAGGCCGGACCCGGTCAGGCGCGTCGCGCCGCCGACCGCCACCATCGCGACCACGAGGGCGGCGAGGAGGTAGAGCCAGGTGCGGACGGCGCCTTCGCGGCGCGGGGATTCGGCAGGCCTCATCGGGGCGTCGTCGCTCGGATCGGTGAGAGGGAGCCACCGGGTTAGGCAAAGCCGGCGCCCGCGGCAACGTCCGGCGTTGCCGCACGCCACCCGAATCGTAGGGAAGCCAAGGGGATGGCGCCGATCCGACGCGTTGCCATCGTCGCGCCTCGGCGCTACCCCCGGGGCTCGCACGAGGGAATTGCATGCGCCGCCGCACCCGCACCCTGATCGGGACGATCGGGATCCTGGGCTTCGTCATCGTCTACGCGCCGCTGGCGATGGCTCTCGCCGACAGCCGCATCGCCGAGGCCCCGCCCCTGCTCCAGACCGTGCTCTACAGCATCCTGGGCATCGCCTGGATCTTCCCGCTGATGCCGCTGATCAAGTGGATGGAACGGCCCGACCGCTGAGGCCGCCCGCGTTTTCGCCGCACTCGGGGGCGAGAAGCGGCCGACCCGCGCCGCTCGCCTCGCAGATGTCGTTCATGCCCCTCCCGAAATCGTCCCCCGCCCTCGCCGGGTTGCTCCTCCTGTGGCTCGGCGCCGCCGCCCAGGCCCAGGGGACGCCGCGCTCGGTCGGGGAATGCGAGCGCCTGAAGAACGACCTCGCCTACAACCAGTGCCTCGCCATGTTCGGCCCCGCGGCCAAGAACGTCGCCGGCGGCTACGCGGCGGGCGAGTCCCCGCCCGCCCCCGCCCTGCCCGCGACGGCGGCTGCCGCCGCCCAGGCCGACGAGGCGGTCGAGGAGCCTCGCGGCGGCCGGCGCGGGCGATACCGCGTCCGCCGCGGCCGCCAGAGCGCGGTGTTCACCGCGGGCAGCAGCGAGGGCCGCTCCTACCGCCATCGCCGCCGCCGTCGGTGATCGCGGGCCCGCGCCTCACGCCACGTTGAGGCGCCGGCCGCGGTTCCAGGCGAGGAACGGCACGCCCGAGAGCAGGCCGGAAAGCGCCGCCCGCGACTGGTGGCAGCCGTTGACCGAGACCCGCGGCAGGGCGTGCAGGTGGCCGGCATGGTCGGGGAAGAGATGGCCCGGCCGCGTCGTCACCGCGGTCTCGAAGCCGAGGTCGCGGGCGAGCCCGAATTCCCGTGCGCCGGCCGAGGTCGGGTCACCCACCGGGTAGGACAGGTGCCGTACCGGTCGCGCCAGCTCGGCTGCCAGCCGCTCGCGCCCTTCGCCGACCTCGCGGGCGACCGCCTCGATCCCGTGCTTGGCCAGCATCGGATGGCTCCGCGTATGCGCGCCGAAGGTGACGGCCGGGTCCCGGCCGAGCGCCCGCAGGTCGTCCCACGACAGGCAGAGCTCGCGGGCGACCGCGCCCGGGGCGATGCCGGCCTCCGCGCACATCGCTGCGATCCGGTCGAGCAGCCGCGCCTCGGAGCCGCCGCGCAGGTCGCGGTAGACCGCCTCGAAGGCGAGGGCCTTCTCCTGCGGGCTGCGCGCCGGCAGGTCCACGTCGCGCGGGCCGACGGCGACGCGGACCCGCTCCAGCCGGCCGATCGCCCGCTCCAGCTCGATCCACCACAGCCGCCCGGTCTGGTCGGCGAAGTCGCTGGTGACGAAGAGCGTCCACGGCACGCCGTGGCGGGCCAGCACGGGCCGGGCATGCACGACGTTGTCGCGGTAGCCGTCGTCGAAGGTCAGCACCGCGAAGGGCGGCCGGTAGCGCGCGGCGGCGAGGCGCTCGGGCACCTCGTCGAGGCCGACGACCTCGAAGCCGCGGGCGTCGAGCTCGCGCAGGGTCGCGTCGAGGAAGTCCGGCGTGATCGAGAGCAGGCGGTTGGGCGCGTAAGGACCCGGGGCCTCCGGGCTGACGTGGTGGAAGGTGAGGATCACCCCGAGGCCGCAGGCGGCCGGCGCGAGCCAGCGGTCGGCCCCCGTGGCGGAGACGGCCCGGAACCCGGCCTCGAACAGCCGGTGGCGGTTTCGGGACGACAGCATGGCACCGCCTCGGTGGCGCAGGAACGCAACACGGGCGACGCCGTGCGCGGCGCCCCCCTTCCTTGTCCCGGTTCGGCGTAAACAAAGGCTGAGGCTCGGGCCGTGCCTGCGGCGCGCAACGATCCGTTAGCCACGCCGGCGCTTCGCCCGGCCCGACCGCGCGTTCGCGTTGCCACGTACACCCCGGCTTAGGGGCCGGTGCCCAGAAGTGGCGCCCGGGACCGATGGTTTGCCGCCTCCACGGGGGTCGGCGCGGGGGATGGGCGATGGCGGTCGTGGCAGGCGGTCCGATGGACCGGGATCTCGCAGGAGCGACCATGGCCCGCGCGCACGCTCAGTCCGGCCTGACCGCGGAGGTCTTCACCGACCTCGCGGCCGTCGAGGCCCTGTGGCGCGGGCTCGAGGCCGACCCCGCCTGCCTCGCCACGCCCTACCAGCGCTTCGACTGGGTCCGCGCCTACGCGGGAGCGACCGTCGCCCCCGGCGCGCTGCGGGTCGTCGTCCTGCGCGACGCCGCCGGCCGGCCGCGCATCCTGCTGCCGCTGGTGGTCGAGCGCCGCCGCGGCGTCGCGATCGCCCGGACGCTCGGTGGCGACCACGCCAACTACCACCTGCCGCTGTTCTCCGCCCGCGACGCCGCCGCCGTTCCGGCCGAGGACGTGATCGCGGCGCTCGGCCAGGTCGGGCGCGCCTCCGGCGTCGACGTCTACGCCCTCGGGCACCAGCCCCGCACCTGGGACGGCGCGGTCAACCCGCTGGCGATCCGCGGCGAGGCCGCGCCGAGCGACGGCTACGGGATGATGCTCGGCCCCGACCCCGAGTCGACGCTCAGGCGCGCCTTCAGCGCCGACGCGCGCAAGAAGCTGCGCTCGAAGGAGAAGCGCCTGATCGAGGCGCACGGCCCCCTCGCCTACCGCAAGGCGGCGGACGGCGCCGAGGCCGAGCGGTACCTGTCCGCCTTCTACGCGCAGAAGGCGGCGCGCTTCTCCGCCATGGGCATCGACGACCCCTATGCCGACCCGGCGATCCGCGCCTTCCTGAGCGAGGCCACCGCGAGCGAGAACCCGGCGGTGGAGGTTCACGCCCTGGTGCTGGAGGCGACCGGCCGCGTGCTCGCGACCTTCGGCGGCGCCGTCGACGGCGCGCGCTATTCCGGCATGATGACGGCGTTCGACGCCGATCCCGAGGTCGCCCGCTTCAGCCCCGGCGACCTGCTGCTCCATCACCTCGTGCGCGACCAGGCCGCCCGCGGCCGCCGCGCCTTCGATCTCGGCGTCGGCGAGGCCCGCTACAAGGCGAGCATCTGCGACGAGACCATCCCGCTGGTGGAGGTGATGCTGCCGGTGACGCTCCGCGGCCACGCCTACGGGCTCGTCGCGACGCGCCTCACCCGGCTCAAGCGCCGGATCAAGCGCGACCCGCGCCTGTTCGCCCTCGTGCAGCGGCTGCGGCGGATGCGGGCCGGTTGAAGGGCTCGTCCCCGCCATCCGCTTGGATGGGCGGGAACGGCGTCCCGGTCAGGCCGCGGACAGGCGCAACGCCATCGGCTCGGCGTCGTCCTGCGCCGTCCGGTCGTGCCGCTGCCGGGCAGGCCGATCCTGCGCCGGCTTGTCCTGGGCGACCAGCACCTGGCCCGCGCCGGAATCCTCGGCGATGGCGAACAGGTCGCCGAGGTCGGGATCGTCGAGCGCCGCGTTCGAGGCGATGATCACGCTGTCCATCAGCGTGCCGAGGGCGGCGAGCAGCTCGTGCGCGCCGGGCTCCGCCCGCAGGCGGCAGACCACCCAGTCGTAGGCCTCGGCCATCGCCTCGATGGTGATCGCCACCGAAGCCGGCTCCTCCAGCAGAACCTCGATCTCCAGCGAGCCGGCGGCGATCCGGTGGATGGCGGAGCCGCGTTCGGCCTGGATCACGTCGAGGAAGGCAGCTTCGCCGGCGACGAGGTCGGTCAGGCCAGGTGCCTCGGCGTCGGAGGCCGGGCCGTTCAGGTCGACCGCAAGCGCCGAGGCCCGGCCCGAGAGCGCCGCCTCCAGGGCCTCGACGAGGCTCTTGCCGGGAACCGGCCGGGCGGCGCCTGCGGTCTCGACCACGAGGAGGGTGCGCCCGCCGCCGGCGCGCGGGCCGGCTTCGAGGCGCGCGATCAGCGGCGCGAGATCGAAGGAGCCGGCGCGTGGCGTGGCGGGCTGGCTCGACGCAGGCGCGGCCTCGACCTTCGCCGCGGCCGGCGCTTCCGCCGGGGTGTGCTCGGCCGAGACGGGTTCGGCCAAGTCCTGTTCGGCCAAGTCCTGTTCGGCGAAGTCGGGTTCGGCCATCACGGGTTCGGCCATCGCATGCGTGCCGGCGACCGGTCCGGCCTCGGCGGCTGCCCAATGGGCGGGCGGGACGGCTTCGGGGAAGGCGAAGCGCTCCGGCCGCGCAGCCGGCGACGGCGCGTCGGCGGCCTCCTCCTCCTCGCGTTCGCGGCGACCGCCCCCCGTGGGATCGGACAGGAGGTGGCGGGCGACGACCACGCCGGCGGCGAGCATCAGCGTGAGCAGGGTCGCGAAGGCGACGATCGGCAGCTTCTTGGGGAAGGACGGGAGCTCCGGCGTCACCGCCCGCGAGATGATGCGCGCGTCGGCGGGCGTGGCGCTCTCGCCGTCGCGGGCGGCGGCCTCGCGGTAGCGCGACAGGTAGGATTCGAGCTGCTCGCGCTGGACCTTGGCCTCGCGCTCCAGGGCGCGCAGCTGGATCTCGCTGGTGTTGCCCTTGACCACCACGTCGCGCTGGCCGTCCACGGCCGCCTGCAGGCTCTCGACGCGGGAGGCCGCGATCTTGGCGTCGTTCTCCAGGGTGCGCCCGACGCGCTCGGCCGAGGCCTTGATCTGGGCGTCGAGGTCCTGCAGCTGGGCGGTCAGCTCCTTGATGCGCGGATGCGCCGGCAGGAGCGTCCGCGATTCGAGGGCGAGCTGCCCGCGGATCGTGATGCGGTTCTCCACCGTGCGCCGGATGACCTCGTTGTTGGCGACGTCGGGGATCTCGAAGGCGCGCCCGTCCTTGATCATCTCCTTGACGGCCTTCGCCCGGCCGGCGAGGTCCGCCTTCAGGATGCGGGCCTGCGACAGCTGGGTCGAGAGTTCGCCGAGCTGCTGGGCGTTGAGCGGCTGGCCGCTGGCGCCGGTGGAGCCGACGAGGCCGTTGCCGGCGCGGTAGGCCTCGACCCGCGCCTCGGCCTCAGCCACGCGCTTGCGCAAGCTGTCGATGTTGCCGCCGAGCCAGGTCGAGGCGTAGCGCGCGGTGTCGACCTTCGCCGCCTCCAGGGCTGCGATGTAGAGTTCGGAGACGGTGTTGGCGCCCTTGGCCGCCAGCTCCGCGTCCTTCGAGCGGAACTCGACCGAGAGGATGCGCGACTTGCCCGCCGGGAACACGAGCAGCCGCTCGAAATAGGCTTCCAGCACCCGGTCCTCGGCCGGGCGGTCGAGGGGGTTCTTGGCCAGCCCCAGCATCATCAGGGTTCGCTGGACCGGGCCGATGGTGCCGGCGCTCGGATCGAATTCCGGGTTGCCGACGAGGTTGAGCCGGCGGATCGCCTCGCGCGCCAGGTCGCGCGACATCATCACCTGCACCTGGCTCGCCACCGCCTGCTCGTCGATCGGCGGGACTTGCTCGGCGCGTTCGGAGGCGGTGCGGGCGAAGGCGGCCTCGCGGCTCTCCAGCAGGAGCTTCGCCTCGCCGGTGTAGCGCGGCGAGACCACCTGCACGAACACCGTCGAGAGCCCGGCGACCACCAGCGTCGGCAGCGCGATCCAGTGCCACGACCGGCGCAGCAGGGCGGGCACCTGGGCGAGATTGAGGCCGTCGGCCGGGGCGGGCCTTGCGGCGAAGGCCGGCCGTTCGATCGGGGCGGCCGCGCGCGGGGCGATTCGGGACATGGCACGATCTCTTCGCGATGCCGGGCCGCGACTGTGCCCACGCATCAACACGTGGGATCAATAGAACCTGTTAAGGTTGCTTGAGAGTTAAAGCCGGCGCGGTGCAGTGCGCCCGCCTTGGGGCGACAGCATTTCTTAACCTTAACGGATTACGAAACGATCGATCAGGCAATCACGACGGCTGTGGTGATGAACCGACGCGTACTCCTCCTCGTTCTCGCGACCAGCCTCGGGCTCGGCGGCTGCCTGCGGCCGGACTACCGGACCGCCCAGCTCGACGCGACCGGCACCGGCTCGATCGGCGCGCGCTACGCGCTCGCGGCCGGCGACAAGCTCCGGGTCATCGTGTTCGGACAGGACAACTTGTCGAACATCTACGCCGTCGACGGCGGCGGCCGCATCGCGATGCCGCTGATCGGCGTCGTCCAGATCGGCGGGCAGACCACCGGCCAGGCCGCCCGCACCATCGAGACCAAGCTCGCCGCGGGTTTCGTGCGCGAGCCGCACGTCACCGTCGAGGTCGACGCCTACCGCCCGTTCTACATCCTGGGAGAGGTCACCACCTCGGGGCAGTACCCCTTCGTCAACGGGATGACGGTCGAGACCGCCGTGGCGATCGCCGCCGGGTTCGGCCCGCGGGCGGCGCGCGACTACGCCGTGCTCACCCGTGAGGGCAAGGGCGGCCCCACCGCCGGCCCCGGCCTCGAGCCGACCAACGAGGCCGGCCGCGAGAAGCTGGTCTCGGGCATCGTGCCGATGACGTATCCCGTGCGCCCCGGCGACACGATCGTCATCAAGGAGCGGTTCTTCTGAGAGCGCGGTCGCAAGGCCGCCGTCTCGGCGATCAGTAGGACGCGCGTTAGCCGAACGTTGACCCTCGGCGCCGGAAAGGACTGCGCCCGGCCCGGTCCGCCGGCGCGGTCGCGTGCGCTTAACCGCCTGGACAGGGCCGGCATGGCAGGACAGCGGAAGCCCGCCGCACCCGCCGGCCTGGAGACGTCCGCCGTGACCCCGTCCGTCAGCCCTTCGGATGCCGAACCCCGTCGCATCCTGCACGTGTTCCGCGCGCCCGTCGGCGGCTTGTTCCGGCACGTGGTCGACCTCGCGCGCCTCCAGGCCGCGACCGGGCACCGCGTCGGGATCGTCTGCGACGCGACCACCGGCGGCGAGCGCGCCGTCCAGGCGCTCTCCGACCTCGCCCCCTGCCTCGCGCTCGGCGTCACCCGCATCCCGATGCGGCGCAACCCGCACCCGTCCGACCTCGCCTGCCTGCGCGCGGTCGCGGCTCGCGCCGAGGCCGTCGCGGCCGACGTCCTGCACGGGCACGGCGCCAAGGGCGGCGCCTACGCCCGCCTCGCTGCCGTACCCGGCGGCCGCAGCGTGATCCGCGCCTACACCCCGCACGGCGGCAGCTACAATTACCGGCCCGGCAGCCTGCTGCACCGGGTCTACATGGGCGCCGAGGGCCTGCTCGCCCGCCGCACCGACGTGTTCCTGTTCGAGAGCGAGTACGTCGCCGGGCGCCACCGCGCCTACGTCGGCACCCACGGGCGCGTCAGCCGCATCGTCCACAACGGCCTGAGCGAGGCCGAGTTCGCACCCCTGACCCCGGCGGCCGACCCGTTCGACCTGCTCTATGTCGGCGAGCTGCGCGAGGCCAAGGGCCTGCCGATCCTGCTCCAGGCCCTGGCCCTGCTGCGCGAAGAGGGCCGGAGCGTGCGCCTGCTGATGGTCGGTTCCGGCCCCGATGCCGGGCTGCTCCAGGCCAAGGCCGAAGCCCTGGGCCTTGCCGGCGCCATCGCCTTCGAGCCGGCCCAGAACATCCGCTCCGTCCTCGCCCGCGGGCGGATCATGGTGGTGCCGTCCTTCGCCGAGTCCCTGCCCTACGTCGTGCTCGAGGCGGCCGCCGCCGCACAGCCCCTGGTCGCCACCGACGTGGGCGGCATCCCCGAGATCTTCGGCTCGGCCGCCGGAGACCTCGTCCCGGCCCGCGATCCGATCGCGCTGCAGCGGGCGATCGCCCGCGTCCTCGACGAGGCGCCCGAGAGCCGCGCCGCCCGGTTCCGGACCCTGAGCGACTCCGTGCGCCAGCGCTTCTCGATGAAGCGGATGGGCGCCGACGTGCTCTCGGGCTACGCCGCTGCCTTCCGCGCCCGCCGCCCGGGGGCGTCGGCCGAACCGGCCCGCGTCGAGGCCGCCTGAGCCCGCCGACCGTCGCAGGAACGTGATGCCTGCTGTCCGCATCCCAGCGAAACGACGCCGTCGCCGTCCGCAACTTTAAACAATCCTATAGGGAGCCCTGCGATACTTCCCGGCACGAACGAAGCCGCTGAACTGCTGGGAATCGAGCGATGAGTGCCTTCGACGTCCGTGATCTCCTGAAGGTCGCCGGACAGGGCGAGACCGTGGCGGCAGGCTTCGCCGACCCGGCCCGCGTCGCGGAGCCGGTGCCGAAGATGGCGCCGCCCGCCGAGGCGGTCTCCCCCCTGCCGGCCCCGGCGATCTCCCCGGTGGTGATCGCCGGCCTGGTGCGGGCGGCGGAGTTCACCCTGATCGTCGGCCTCGGCGCGGGCCTGCACGTGGCGCTGCTGCGCGGGGTCGTCCCGTTCGGGCTGACCTATGCCGGCGCGGTCGTCGCGGTGGCGGCCCTCGCCCTCGCCACCTTCCAGGCCGCCGGCACCTACCGGATCGCGGCGTTCCGCGCCTTCTTCAAGACCGCCCTCAAGATCTCCGCGGGCTGGATGCTGGCCTTCCTCCTGGTCGCCACCGGCCTCGTGCTCGCCAAGGTCGCCGACCACTACTCCCGCCTGTGGCTGGCGGCGTACTTCGCCGGCGGCCTCGGGCTGCTCCTCACCGGCCGGTTCGTCCTGTCGGGCGTGATCGTGGCGCAGACCCGGAAGGGCCGGTTCGACCGGCGTACCGCCATCGTCGGCGGCGGCAAGGCCGCCGAGGAGCTCATCGCCGCCCTCGAGACGCAGAGCGAGAGCGGCATCCGCATCGTCGGCGTGTTCGACGACCGCAACGACGACCGCTCCACGGACGTGGTCGCCGGATACCCCAAGCTCGGCACCGTCACCGACCTCGTCGCCTACGCCCGCACCACGCGCCTCGACCTGATCGTGTTCACGATCCCGATCTCGGCGGAGGGGCGCATCCTGCAGATGCTCTCGAAGCTCTGGGTCCTGCCGATCGACATCCGCCTCTCGGCCCACGCGACCAAGCTGCGCCTGCGGCCGCGCAGCTATTCCTACCTCGGCTCGGTGCCGGTGCTCGACGTGTTCGACCGCCCGATCGCCGACTGGGACGTGGTGATGAAGACGGTGTTCGACCGCACGGTCGGCCTGACGATGCTCGTCGCCCTCGCTCCGGTGATGGTCGGCGTCGCGCTCGCGGTGAAGCTCACCTCGCGCGGCCCGGTGTTCTTCCGGCAGAAGCGGCATGGCTTCAACAACGAGTTGATCGACGTGTTCAAGTTCCGCTCGATGTACGTCGACGCGTGCGACGCCACCGCGGCGAAGATGGTGACCAAGGGCGACGCCCGCGTGACCCCGGTCGGGCGGTTCATCCGCAAGACTTCGCTGGACGAGCTGCCGCAGTTGTTCAACGTGATCAAGGGCGACCTCTCCCTGGTCGGCCCCCGCCCCCACGCGCTGCAGGCGAAGGCCGCCAACACGCTCTACGACCAGGTCGTCGACGGCTACTTCGCCCGCCACAAGGTCAAGCCCGGCATCACCGGCTGGGCCCAGGTCAACGGCTGGCGCGGCGAGACCGACACCAGCGAGAAGCTCCAGCGCCGGGTCGAGCACGACCTGTACTACATCGAGAACTGGTCCGTGCTGTTCGACTTGCAGATCCTCATGACCACGCCCTTCGCTTTGTTCAAGACCGAGAACGCGTACTGACCGCGCCCGGGCGGCGGCACCGTGAAACGCAGAAAGGGCGGCTCGCGAGAGCCGCCCTTTCGCTTTCGGACACGGATGCGCGGGCCGCCTACGGCAGCGCGCCGGCCTTCTCCTTGGCCTTCATGATGGTGTCGCGGCAGGCGTCGGCCTGGCCGGCCTTGTCCTCGCCGCGGGCCTTCTCGACGAGGTCGCGGGCTTCCTTGACGCCGGCGGCGGTGGGGGTCGCGGCCGGATCGCTCGGCTTGCCAGCGGGCGGGGTCGGAAGCGCCTTGGGGGAGTTCGACGATGTCGGGCCGCCCGGCGGCTCCTTGCCGGTGACCTTCTCGGCGCCGGCGCTGTCGAGGCGGCGCTCGAGCGTCGCGATCTCCTCCGAGCAGGAGCTGGCGAAGGCGGGCGCCGCGGAGGCGAGGAGGAGGGCGGCCGAGAAGGCGTGGACCAGTCGCATGGAGTCTCCCTGAAGCATGGCGCGCGGGCCCGCGGCCCGCGTCGTTTCGGTTGCAGGGGGCAAGCGACGAAGCGCGGCCGTGTTCCGGTGGCGTGAGGCCGCAGGCCGGCCCCGGGCCGGCACGCCCCGAGACGCGAAAGGGGCGCCAAGACGCGAAAGGGGCGCCAAGACGCGAAAGGGGCGCCAAGACGCGAAAGGGGCGCCAAGACGCGAAAGGGGCGCGGACCCTGCGGCCCGCGCCCCTCCCCTCGCCTGTGCCCGCCCGATCAGTACTTGCGGATCAGCGGCTCCGGCATCGGCACCGGGTCGGCGCCGAAGGCGTAGCGGATGCCGCCGTAGATCGAGAGCGGCTGCGCCAGCGTCGTCGTGCGCGGGTCGTTGATGGTCAGGTTGCCGGCGATCGGGCCGCGCTCGGCGAAGGTGCCGAAGTTGGCGTAGCGGTTGTTGGTCAGGTTGGTGATCAGACCGAAAACCTGAAGGTTCGGCGTGACTTGGTACGTCG
>NZ_VRVF01000047.1:0-38807 GCF_008040045.1 Methylobacterium sp. WL8
AGCCCCGCGCATGAGCGACACCCCCGCCTCGCCGCCGACCGCGCAAGCGCCGATCACGCGATCCCCGATAAACTGCGCTTTCGTCCTCGCCGCGGGCCTGGGCAAGCGCATGCGCCCCGTCACCGCCACCGTGCCGAAGCCCCTGGTGGAGGTCGCCGGCAAGGCGCTGATCGACCACGCCCTCGACCGGGCGGCGGAAGGCGGCATCGAGACCGCGGTGGTCAACGTGCACTACCTGCCGGACCTGATCGAGGGGCACCTGGCCAAGCGGGGCGGCCTGCCGAAGGTCGTCGTCTCCGACGAACGCGCGGCGCTGCTCGAGACCGGCGGCGGCGTGAAGAAGGCGCTGGACCTCGTCGGCGCCGATCCGTTCGTGGTGTTCAACTCGGATTCGTTCTGGCTGGAAGGCCCGACCCCGAACCTCGCCCGGCTCATCGAGGCCTGGGACGCGGCGCGCATGGACATCCTGCTCCTGGTGGCGCCGACCACCACCAGCCTCGGCTACGAGGGCGCCGGCGACTTCGTGATGGCCGCCGACGGCCGCCTCGCGCGGCGGGGCGAGCGCCGGATCGCGCCCTTCATCTACGCGGGCGTCGCGGTCTTGAAGCCGGAGCTGTTCGCCGACACGCCGGACGGCGCCTTCTCGCTCAACCTGCTGTTCGACCGCGCGATCGCGGCGAGCCGCCTCTCGGGCCTCCGCCTGGACGGGCAATGGCTCCACGTCGGAACACCGGACGCGATCCGCGCCGCCGAGGAGCGGGTACGGGTAAGCGCGCAGGAGGGGTGAGCGGCGATTCCGTTTGAGGAACGGAAGCGGAACCTCTAGATTGCTCGCGTCGAGGCTGGCCCTGGTCGCTGCGGAGGTCCCGGTGGACGTGAAGGAAGCGGTTTCCAAAGCGAAGGACTATGTCGCCACGGTCTTCGATGCCGAGCAGCCGAAGAACATCGGCCTCGAAGAGATTCGGTTCGACGACGCACTGAACCAATGGCTCATCACCGTCGGCTTTTCGCGTCCTTGGGACGCGTCGAAGCCGCTGGTGACGGCACTTGGGCGCGATCTCGACCTCAAGCGATCCTACAAGGTGGTGCACCTCAAGGATGACGACGGCCGCGTCGTCTCCGTCACCGACCGCCGAGTCGAGCCTTGAGTGCGAGACGCCTGTTCATCGATACGAACCTGCTTCTGCTGCTCTTCGTCGGGACCGCGTCGGAAACCTACATCGCCGCCCACCGGCGGACACGGATCTACACGATCGACGACTTCGCGCTGCTGAAGCTCCTGATCGGGGATGCGGCGGTCTTCGTCACGACGCCGAACGTCCTCGCCGAGACCTCGAACCTGATCCGGCAGTTCGACCAGGCTCGTCTCGCCCCCGTACTTCAGGCGTTTCGTGGCTATGCCGAGGCGGCAACGGAGACATATGTTCCAAGTGCGGTCGCCGTGAATGCCTCCGACTTCGACAGGCTCGGTCTCAACGACGTCTCGATCCTGGATGCTCAAGAGCCGGACGTGACTTTGATCACTGACGACCTGCACCTCTACCTGACGAGCGCGATGTCCGGCAGGAAGGCCCTCAACTTCACGCACGAGCGCGAACGGATCTTCGGTTGACCCAGATCGAACCGATCGAACCCTCCCACGTCTTCACCATCACCCGCGGCGCGCCGTTCCTGCCGACGCTGGTCGACGCGTTGCTCGACGGGCGCCTCGTCGGCGACCTCGGGGGCGACCCGCTGGCGCTGGCCGCCGTGACGATCTACCTGCCGACGCCGGGGGTGGCGAAGGAGCTGGCCAAGCGCCTCGCCGCGCGGCTCGGCGAGGCGGCGCTGCTGCCGCGGATGATCCCCCTCGGCGAGGCGGACGAGGCCGAGCTGGATCTCGCCGCGATGCCGCTCGTGGCGAACGCCGCCACCGGGCTCGACCCCGAGATGCAGAAGCTGGAGCGCCGGCTGATCCTCGCCCGGCTGGTGCAGTCCTGGGCGCAGGCGGTCGATCGCTCGCTGCTGCCGATCGACGAGGAGGTGCCGTTCCTGGTGCCGGCCTCGCCCGCCGACGCGGTGGCGCTGGCCGCCGACCTCGAAGGCCTGATGGACGCGCTGACCGTCGAGGGGCTGCCCTGGTCGGAGATCGCGGGCGCCGTCGAGGCCGAGTATTCGCGCTATTTCGGCCTGACCCTCGACTTCGTGCGGATCGCCGCCGAGAACTGGCCGCGGATCCTGGCCGAGCGCGGCCTCACCGATCCGGTCTCGCGCGCGCGCGACCTCGTCTTGGCGGAGGCCGCGCGGCTGACCCGCGCGCGGCCGCGCGACCCGGTGGTGATCGCCGGCTCCACCGGCTCGGTGCCGGCCACCGCCAAGCTCATCGCCGCGGTGGCGGGGCTGCCGCACGGCGCGGTGGTGCTTCCGGGGCTCGACCTCGACCTCGACGAGGCCGGGTGGGACGCGATCGAGACCGGCGCCGGCTTCGACCGCGAGGTCGCCCACGGCCATCCGCAGGCCGTGCTGCATCGGCTGCTCGGCCCCGGCTGCCTCGGCCTCGCACGGGCCGCGATCGTCGATCTCGGCGGCCACGATCCCGAGGCGACCGCGCGCGCCGCCCTGCTGTCCCAGGCCCTGCGCCCGGCCGAGACCACCGACGCCTGGGCGCGCCTCGACCCGGCCCTGCGCGACACCCTCGGCCGTGAAGGCCTCGCCGGGCTCGCCGTGGCCGAGGCCGCCGACGAGCGCGACGAGGCGCTGATCGCCGCCCTCGCCCTGCGCGAAACGCTCGCCACCCCGGGCCGGACGGCCGCCCTGATCACGCCCGACCGCGCGCTCGCCATGCGGGTCGCCGCCGAGCTCGCCCGCTGGGACATCGTCGCCGAGGACAGCGCCGGGTCGACGCTGAGCCGCAGTTCGGCGGGCCGGCTGGCACGGCTCTCGGCGGAGCTTGCCGTCGACCTCCACGCCGAGCAGGGCGACGCGATCCCGCCGCGGATCATCGCGCTCCTGGCCCACCCGCTGGTCGGCCTCGGCCTTCCGCGCGGCGACGTCGTGCGCGGGGCGGCGGCCCTCGAGATCGGCGTGCTGCGCGGCCCGGCGCCGGCCGGCAGCTTCCAGGGCCTGAAGGATGCGCTTGCCGCCCAGCGCGCCGCCCCGCACAGGCACCAGCCCCGCGCCAAGCAGCGCCTCTCCGACCTCGACTGGGACTTGGCGGCGGCGATCCTCGACCACCTGGAGGCCGCGTTCGCCCCGCTCACGGCGTTCGCGGGCGCGTGCGGCACCGAGCCTGCGTCCTGCGACCTCGTCGAGGCGGCACGCCTCCACGCCGAGGTCTGCGAGGCGCTGCTGGCGCGGCCGGCGGATGTGACGGAGCCGATCGCGGACGCCTCGCTGAACTGCCTCGACACGCTGTTCGACGACGTGCGCAACCTCGTCGGCCACCGCGCGGAGGCGGACGCGGCGCTGCTGCCGGGACACTTCGACGACTACCCCGCCTTCCTCACCACGCTCGCCGCCGACCGTACCGTGCCCTGCGCCGGTCCGGCGCCGCACCCGCGCCTGAGCATCCTCGATCCGCTCGGATCGCGCCTGATGCACTACGATCGCGTCGTGCTCGCTGGGCTCGACGAGGGCGTCTGGCCGGGCAAGACCACCACGGACGCCTTCCTCAACCGCCCGATGCGCGAGCGCGTCGGCCTCAACCCGCCCGAGCGCCAGCTCGGCCAAGCCGCCCACGACTTCGTGCAGGGCATGAGCTGCCGCGACGCGGTGATCACCCGCGCGGCCAAGCGCGAGGGCTCGCCGACCGTGCCGTCGCGCTTCCTGCAGCGCATCCGCGCGTTCGCGGGCGAGGCGGCGTGGGCGACGGCGCTCGACGCGGGTCGTCGCTTTGCCGGCTACGCGCGAGCGCTCGACACCGCGGCGGCGCAACCGCGCCTGACCCAGCCGAAGCCGAAGCCGGACCCGGCCCTGTTTCCGCGCAGCCTCAGCGTCACCGAGATCGAGACGCTGGTCCGCGACCCCTACGCGATCTTCGCGCGCCACGTGCTCGGGCTCGATCCCTTGGAGGCGGTGGCGGAGCGGCCGGGCGCGGGCGACCGCGGCACGATGATCCACGCGATCTTCAATGAGTTCGCGAAAACCTACCCGGATGTGTTGCCCAGCTTCGATCGCGCGCGTGAGGAGTTGACTCAGATCGCCGTAAACTCGTTCGCGAAAATCGAAGATATTTACCCCGAGCTCTACGCCGAGTGGTGGCCGCGCTACGAGCGCATGGCCGCGCTCTACCTGCCCTGGGAGATCGCGCGGCGGGCGACGCTCGCCCGCGTCGAGCCCGAGATCTTCGGCCGCTGGGCGATCCCGCTCGGGTCCGAGACCTTCACCCTGCGGGCGCGCGCCGACCGGATCGAGCGCGGGGCCGACGGCGCCTGTATCGTCGACTTCAAGACCGGCGCGCCGCCCTCGGCGCGGGAAATCTTCGCCGGCTTCTCGCCGCAGCTGACCCTGGAGGCGGCCATGCTGATGCACGGCGCCTTCGACGGCTTCCCGGCGGCGGACGCGGCGCCGGACCTGCTCTACGTCCACGCCTCCGGAGGGCGGAAGCCGTTCGTGCCGCTGGCGGTCAAGCCGCCCAAGGGCGATCCGCGCACCGTCCCCGAGATCGTCGAGGAGCACGCCACGCGCCTGAAGGGGCTCGTCGCCCGCTTCATGACGGGGCAGGCCGCCTACACCTCGCGGCCCTACCCGAAATACGCCAAGTCCTACGGCGACTACGACCACCTCGCCCGCGTCGGCGAATGGTCGCTCGGGGGTGACGGGGAAGGGTGATCCGATCGCCAACGGATCGATCCGGGATGCGGTTCTGGCAAACCCGGTTTCGGCAACCCTAGCCGTCGTCCCGGGGCGCCGAAGGCGGGCCCGGGATTCAGAACCGCAGGTCGTGCTCGATCCTGCGCTGTCGGCGGCTCTGGATCCCGGGCTCTGCTGCGCAGCCCCGGGATGACGGCGAGGGAGCGGGACTGATCGCGTTTCGCTTCGATGAGACGTGTAATACCGAACCTCGGTGAGCCCGACTCATCGAGGTTCGGCCCCCGCGACTGCGGGGCGGCGGTCGTTCGCCGGACCTCATGGGTTCTGACCCATGAGACTTGGTATAAGCGACGTGAGGCGTCAGACCGGGGCCAACGCGGCGCGGGGGTCGTGTCGGGCGAGGCGGCCGAGCAGGTACTCGACCTCCGCCACCGCCCTCTTGCCGAGGGCGCCGCCGGGCTTGCGCTGGGCGGGCGAGGCGATCAGTCCGCGGCGGGCCATCACGTATTTGCGGACCGCCAGCCCGATGCCGGGCTGCTGCTCGTAGCGCAGCAGCGGCAGGTGGGCGTCGAACAGGTCGTGCGCGGCATCGCGCTCGCCGGCGGCCGCCAGGCGGACCACGTCGGCGAGCATGTCGGGGAAGGCGTAGCCGGTCATCGCGCCGTCGGCGCCGCGCTCGGTCTCGAAATCGAGGAACAGGCCGCCGTTGCCGCACAGGATCGCGATGTGCCGCATCGTGCCGTCCGCCTCGAAGCCGCGGAGCGCCGAGATCTTCTCCAGCCCCGGCCAATCCTCGTGCTTGAGCATCATGCAGGCCGGGTTGTCGTTGACGATCCGGCGGATCACGCCCGGCGTCATCACCACGCTGAAGGTCAGCGGGTAATCCTGGATCACGAACGGCACGTCGGCGCCGATCGCCTCGGCGGCCTGCGCGTAATAGCCGACGATCTGGTCGTCGGTGCGGAGCGTGCTCGGCGGCGCGATCATCACGCCGGCCGCGCCCGCATCCATGGCGCTGCGGGCCAGCGACGCCATCGCGGCGAAGCCCGGCGCCGAGACGCCGACGATCACCGGCAGGCCCTCCGCCCGCACGATGAAGCGGCGGGCGACATCGAGCGCCTCGCCCTGATCGAGCTTGCCCGCCTCGCCCATCACCCCGAGCACGGTGAGGCCGGTGGCGCCGTTTTCGGCGTAGAAGTCGGTCAGCCGGTCGATCGAGTCGACGTCGATGCGGCCGTCCGCATGGAACGGCGTCGGGGCGATCGGGAAGACGCCGCGTTCGGAGGCATCCAGGCGCATGGGGTTCGATCCTTCGTGACGGCGTCGCGCCGGGGGACGCGGAGGATAGACCGTCTCGGCGCCCGCGTCGCAGCCGCTCAGGGGATGCCGAGCGTCCGGATCAGCACGAGGCTGATGCCGATGAGTAAGAGGAGCGAGCCGGTGACGGCGGCGGTGACGCGGCCGCCGACGCGGGCGAGGATGCGCACGTCGACGCCTAGGCCGAGCGCCGCCATCGAGACGACGGTGAGGAGGCCGGCGAACCTCGTCATCGGCAGCGCGGCCGCGTCGGGGATCAGGCCGAGCGAGCGCAGGCTCGCCAGCACCAGGAAGCCGACGATGAACCACGGCACCAGCCGGGTCAGGCTCAGGCGGCCGGGCCTTGTCGCGGCGCCGCCGTCGGCCGGCAGCCACCGGGCGATGACGGAGAAGGCCAGCACCACCGGGCCGAGCATCAGCACGCGCACGAGCTTCACCAGGGTGCCGACCTGGGTGCTGACGAGGCTGACCGGCACGGTGGCCGCCAGCACCTGCGGCACCGCGTAGACTGTGAGGCCGGCGAGCACGCCGTACTGGTTGTCGGAGAGGTGGGCCAGCGGCACGAACAGCGGCAGCCCGAGCACCATCAGCACGCCGAGCACGGCGGTGAAGGCGATGGAGGCGGCGATGTCCTTGTTGTCGGCCCCGATCACCGGGGCGACGGCGGCGATCGCCGAGTTGCCGCAGATCGCGTTGCCGCAGGCGACGAGGATCGCCATCCGCGCCGGCAGCGCCAGCAGGCGGCAGATGCCGTAGCTCGCCGCGATCGTCAGGATCACGGTCCCGACGATGCCCGTGAGCAGCGCCGGCCCCGAGGCGACGATCGCCCCGAGGCTCAAGGAGGCGCCGAGCAGGGTCACGGCGAGCTCGAGCAGCTGCTTGGCACTGAAGGCGATTCCGCTGCGGAAGCGCGGACCCGGCACCCAGGCGCTGCGGACCGCGATGCCGAGCAGGATCGCGATCACCAGGGCCTCGATGTAGGGGTGATCCAGCGCGCGCTCCTCGGCGGCCTGGACGCCCATGGCGATCCCGGTGATCGCGACGCAGACGAGGATGCCCGGCAGCAGCGCGAACGGGCCGGCGCCGGCGGTCGGCTCAGTGCGCGCGGATGTCGTCATCGGCTTCGAGTCAGCGCCCATGCGGCCTCTCGCTCGGCAGAATCCGCACCCCGAGGGGCGCTTGGGAAGGAACTTCCACGCCGAGGATCAGGCGGAGAAGAAGTCTTTCCTTATCGAGGAATCTTCGGAAGACGCAACCATTGATTCAGGCGCGCCCAAGCGCGACATCTTCCATCATGACCGCCCAGCTCGACCAACTCACGACAGCCTACGACCCCTTCGGCGAGCCGATGGAGATGTCGCGCGCCTGTGCGGACGCCAAGATCTCCGGAAAGTTCGGGAGCTACGGCGAGACGCGCCGCGCCGCGATTGTGTTCTGGGCGCTCGCGTTGCTGTTCGTGGGCGGCCGGATCTACCTGTCCGAGCAGACGCCGTCACACGGAGCGGTCGCGGAAGCGACATCGATGACCCTTCCGGGGACGGCCCTTCGCTGAACCGGTCCGCGTCGGCGGGACGTCCTCAGTAGGCGTCCGCGAGATAGGCGGCGATCGCTTTGCCGTCCGCCTCGTCGATCGGGGCGTGATAGACCTTGATCATCTTGGTCACCTCAGCATCCCAGAACGCCTTACCTTTGCCCGGCGGCTGCATCGCGATGTAGTCGGTCGAATGGCAGGTGAGGCAATTGCCCTGCGCCGCCGTGCGGCCGGCCTCTTGGCCTGCGCTCGAACGCAATTCGGAATAGGCATCCGGCAACGCGTAATCCAGTGGCGCGGCCGTCGTTGCGCCCGCCCAAAGCGAGACCATAAGTACGATGTGGCAGCGAATGGACATCGATTCCCCCTTTCAGGCCGCTTGAATGCGGGTGGTCTCGACGACGTTGCGCATGTAGCCCGGCGGGTTCCACTGCGGCTCCATCGGCTGGCCTGCGCCATCCTTGGCTGTCGCGCGCACACGAATGGCATGCATGCCGGCACCGAGTTCGGTGGTCGCCGTCCAAGTCCTGAACGCGTAGCGGCCGAGATCCTGTCCGAGCTCGGCCGGTATCCAGGTGCGGCCGTCGTCCGTCGAGAGTTCGACGCGCGCGACGCCGGAGCCGCCGTCGAAGGCGATGCCGCGAAGCGATGTCGGCCCGGCCTTGACCTTGGCGCCGTCGCTTAGGTTCGTCACGAACGAGCGCACGTTCAACCGCGCGATCGGCACCGTGGCCGCAGGCGCCTTGCCCGGCTCGGTGCAGGCGCACGGCGTGTCCGGGATCCGGTAGGCGGACTTCATCCAGAAGCCCTCGAACGGTCGGTCGAGCACGGTGATCGCGCCGAGGTGCTTCACCCAGTACGTGCCGTAGAATCCCGGCACCACGAGGCGTACCGGAAAGCCGTTGAGAAAGGGCAGGTCCTGACCGTTCATGCCCCAAGCCAGCATCACCTCGCCGGAGCGGGCGTGATCGACGGTCAACGCCTTCACGAAGTCCGGGGTCTCGGGAATCACCGGGCCATCGAGGCCGTCGAAGGCGACCTGCACCGCGCCGGCTTTCATGCCAGCCGCGTCGAGCACCGCCTTCAACGACACGCCGGTCCAGCGGGCGTTGCCCATGGCGCCGTTGCCGAGCTGGCCGCCTGCGACGCGTGGCTCGACGAAGCCGCGGGAATTGCCGGAGCATTGGTTCACCGCGACAACCTCCATCGGCGCCATGCGCTTGAGGTCGGCAAGCGACAGCGCGACCGGGCGCTCGACATGGCCCTTGATCTCCAGTCGGTACGTCTCCGGGTCGATCGCGAGTGGGAGGTCGGCCAAGTGGTAGCGCACGAAGAAGGCGTCGTTGGGCGTGATCGCACCCTCGTCGAACACCGAGAACGGCGTTTCGAGTTGCGGCGGGCGGCTGGTGAGCTGGATCAGCGGGCGTTTGCCCGGATAGCGGACGAGGGCGCGCGCGCCGTTGCCGAAGGGCAGGGCGATCCGGTCCTCGGCGGCGGCGCGGAAGGGAAGCCCCGCGCCGATCGCCGCGAGCCCGGCCCGCATCAGCACCTGTCGCCTGTCGAGACCGGCCATGGCATCCTCCCGTCGCGACGTCCGTCCCGGATCGGGCGGCGGCGTCTTTGCGGAAGGTTATAGCATCGCGGGCCTGTAAAACCCCCGGCACCGGCCATGCGGCGCCGAAGCTTCGTGCGGTCTGTCAGGCGGCGGGCACCGTCCGGTCACTTCAGCCGGGCGGCGGCCCAGGCGATGTGGTCGTCCATGAAGCTGGAGATGAAGAAGTAGGAGTGGTCGTAGCCCTCGCGCATGTTCAGGGTGAGCGCGATGCCGGCCTTCTTGCAGGCCTCTTCCAGCAGCCACGGCCGCAGGCCGTCGTCGAGGAAGCTGTCGGCGGTGCCCTGGTCCACCAGGAGCTCGGGGAAGCGGTGTCCGTCCTCGATCAGTGCGGTGGCGTCGTGGGCGCGCCAGGCCGCGGTGTCCGCGCCGAGATACTTCTCGAAGGCCGGCTTCGACCAGCCCGCCGTGGAGGGCTGGGCGATCGGTGCGAAGGCCGAGCAGGACTTGAAGCGGTCGGGATAGGTCAGCGCGATGGTGAGCGCGCCGTGGCCGCCCATCGAGTGGCCGACGATGCCCTGGCGGCTCATGTCCGCGGGGAAGTTCTTCGCGATCAGCGCCGGAAGCTCTTCGGTGACGTAGCTCCACATCCGGTAGTTCGCGGAATAGGGAGCTTCCGTCGCGTCGAGGTAGAAGCCCGCGCCGGAGCCGAACTGCCAGTTGCCGGCCTCGTCGGGGATGCCCTCGCCGCGGGGCGAGGTGTCCGGCGCGACGACGATCACGCCGTGGCGGGCGGCGGCCTGCCGGTACTCGCCCTTGTCCATGACGTTGGCGTGGGTGCAGGTCAGCCCCGAAAGGTACCACAGCACCGGCACCGGGCCGTCCTTGGCCTGCGGCGGCACGAAGACCGCGAAGGTCATCGGGCAGGCGGTGGTCTCGGCGTCGTGCCGGTACACGCCCTGGACGCCACCATGCGAGAGGGCCTTCGAGACGGTTTCCATGGGGTGATCTCCTGATCGGGACGGTCGGGCGGGCATGTCCCTCCCCCCTCGAGGGGGGAGGGCGTACGCGTCGTGGCCTAGTAAATCACCACCGAGCGGATCGACTTGCCCTCGTGCATCAGGTCGAAGCCGTGGTTGATCTGGTCGAGCGGCATGGTGTGGGTGATCAGGTCGTCGATGTTGATCTTGCCCTCCATGTACCAGTCGACGATCTTCGGCACGTCGGTGCGGCCCCGCGCCCCGCCGAAGGCCGAGCCCTTCCAGACGCGGCCGGTGACGAGCTGGAACGGACGGGTCGAGATCTCCTTGCCGGCTTCCGCCACGCCGATGACGATCGACTCGCCCCAGCCGCGGTGGCAGCACTCGAGCGCCTGGCGCATCACGTTGACGTTGCCGGTGCAGTCGAACGAGAAGTCGGCGCCGCCGCCGGTCGCGTCGAGGATCGCGGCCACGACGTGGTCGTTGCCGACTTCCTTCGGGTTGATGAAGTGCGTCATCCCGAACTTCTTCGCCATCTCCTGCTTGTCGGGGTTGATGTCGACGCCGATGATCTTGTCGGCGCCCACCATCCGCGCGGCCTGGAGCACGTTGAGGCCGATGCCGCCGAGGCCGAACACCACGACGTTGGCGCCGGGCCAGACCTTCGCGGTGTAGATCACCGCGCCGATGCCGGTGGTGACGCCGCAGCCGATGTAGCAGACCTTGTCGAAGGGGGCGTCCTCACGGATCTTCGCGAGTGCGATCGCCGGGAGCACGGTGAAGTTCGAGAAGGTCGAGCAGCCCATGTAGTGGAACAGGGTGTCGGACCCGCCCGGGCTGCCGCCGGTGGAGACGCAGGAGAAGCGCGAGGTGCCGTCCGGCATCACGCCCTGGCCCTGCGTCGCGCGGATCGCGGTGCAGAGGTTGGTGCGCTGCGACAGGCACGACTTACAGCCGCGACATTCGGGCGTGTAGAGCGGGATCACGTGGTCGCCGACCTTCAGGTCGGTGACGCCGGCGCCGACCTCGCGGACGATGCCCGCGCCCTCGTGGCCGAGGATCGCCGGGAACTTGCCCTCCGAATCGAGGCCCGAGAGGGTGTAGGCGTCGGTGTGGCAGATGCCGGTGGCCATCACCTCGACGAGCACTTCGCCGGCCTTGGGCCCCTCGATGTCGATGGTCTCGATGGTGAGCGGCTTCTTCGCCTCCCACGCCACGGCTGCGCGCGTCTTCATGTCGGATTTCCCTGTGCCTGAACGATCACGGACGGCGTCGACAGGCGACGGCGCTTCGGCTCGCTCCGACCCTCGGCGTTCCCGTGACGAGAATCCGGCGGCGGCGATCCGAACGGCCCGAAATACGGGATGCCTGATGCTGGTTCTCGCGCGCCGACGCAACCGCCATTTCCGCAGGGGCCGCCCGCATGGGGCGCGGGCCGCCGCGAGATCCCCCTAGCCGCCTCAGGCTGCGGCGAGCCCGAGCCCGGCCAAAGCCTCGGCGATCTCGTCCTCGCTCAAGGTCCGGATCACCGGGCCGGAGGTCCAGACCAGCATCGGCCGGATCGCGTGGTCCGGGTAGATCCGCGCGAGCAGCCGGGCGTAGAGGGCGATCTGCGCCGTCTCGGGGCGCGGCGGCGGCGCGCCCTCGTCCGGCGGGCGTCCGGTCTTGAAGTCGGCGAGTCGCACGATGCCGTCGGCGACCGCGAGGCGGTCGATGCGGCCGAAGACCGGCCGCTCGACGCCCTCCACCACCACCCGCCCCGACAGGCTGACCTCGGCGCGCGCATCGCGGGCGAAGAGCGGCGCGAGGTCGGGCGTCTCGATCAGGTCGAGGGCCGCCCGCACGACGTTCGCGCGAGCAGGGCGCGGGAAGGCGGGCGCGCGGGCGGCCACGAACGCCGTCGCTGCCGGCTCGCGGGCGGCCGGCTCGAGGCGCGGCAGGTGCTCGAGCAGGGCGTGGATCAGCTTGCCGCGCCGGCGCGCCTCGGTGTCGGCCTGCCGTGGCGGGATCCGGCGCTCGCCGTCGGCCGCGCGCATCACCCCCGAGGGCGAGATCGGCGGCGCGGGGGCGGCCTCGGGGGCCACCGGCTCGCGCAGCCATGCGGGGAGCGCGGCGGGCTCGGGCGCCGGCTCGGCCGGCGCCGTGCCGGTCTCCGGGCCGGTCCCGTCCCGCCACAGGGTGACCGGGCCGTAGGCGGTCTCCACCGCCTCGCCCTCGCCGAACGCCTGCACCATCCCGGTGCGGATCATCTCGCACCAGGCGGTCGGCCCCACCGGCGTCTGGCCGCGGAAGGGCGCGACCACGAGCCGGTCGGCGGCCCGCGTCATCGCCACGTAGAGCAGGCGGTTGTGCTCCTCCCGGGCCCGCACGTGCAGGGTCTCGCGCGCGGCGCCGATCGCCTCGGAATCGTAGGGTTTCGCGGTCGACCACACCGGCGGCACGTCGCCCGGCATCGCGAGCAGCGGCGGGTCGTTGCCGCCCGGCGCCTCGCAGCCGTCGATCATCACCACGACCGGGGCCTCCAGGCCCTTGGCGCCGTGCACGGTCATCACCCGCACCTCGTCGCGGCCGGATTCCATGTCGCGCTTGACCGTGTGGCCGGCCTCGCCCCGCCCTCCGGCGCAGTAGCGCGCCAGGAAGCCGGCGAGCGAGGGGGCGTCGGCCCCGGCCTCCGCCTGCGCGGCCCCGAGCAGGAACACGTCGATGGCGTCGCCCGCCTCGCCCCCGAGGCGGGCGACGAGGGCGGCCCGGCCCCCGCCCGGCCCGAGGAGGGCGGCGTAGAAGCCGAACGGTCCCTGCGCGCCCGCGGCGGCGATCCAGCCGGCGAGCGCATCGCGCCCACGGATCGCCGCCGCGTCGCCGGCCGCCGCGTGGCGGCCGAGCGCGTCCTCCAGGGTCTCGGACCGGTCGCGGTCGGCGGCGATGCGGACGAGGTGGTCGTCGGTGAGGCCGACCAGCGGCGTCTTGAGCGCGCAGGCCAGCGTCAGGTCGTCGGCGGGCAGCAGCCCGGCCCGGCCGATCGAGACCAGGTCGGCCACCGCGATGTGCGCGCCGACGTCGAGCCGGTCCTGGCCCGCCACCGGCACGCCAGCGCCCTTCAGCGCTCGGATCACCTCCTCGAAGGCGGGGCCGCGCTTGCGCACCAGCACCAGAACCTCGCCCGGCCGCCAGACCCGGCCGCTGGTGTCGCCGGCGGTGACCCAGGTCCGCACCGCGCGGGCGATCCGGCGCGCGGTGACGATCGCAGGCGCGTTGGCCTCCGGCGCGTCCACGGGCGCCGCCCAGGCGTCGGGCTCGACCTCCTCCACGGGCTCCGCCACCGGCCACAGCTCGACCGTGCCGGGCGCCCCGGCCCGCGCCGTGGTGTGGACGGTGCCGACCGCCTTGTCCTCGAAGCCGAGGCCTTCGTAATGCTCGGCCACGCCGAAGGTGGCGTCCACCGCCCGCAGCACGCCGAGGGTCGAGCGGAAGGACAGCCCCAGCGCGACGTCCTCGAACTTGAGCTTGGCCGCCTTCGCCTCGCCCCGCCACTTGCCGTGCATGGTCGCGAACTCGCGCGGCTCGGCGCCCTGGAAGCTGTAGATCGACTGCTTCGGGTCGCCGACGGCGAAGCGCGTGCGCAACTGCTCGCGGGCGCCGGCCCCGGTGGCGAACTCGGCGGTGAGCCGGTCGAGGATCCGCCATTGCTGCGGGTTGGTGTCCTGCGCCTCGTCCACGAGGACGTGGTCGACGCCGCGGTCGAGCTTGTACAGCACCCAGGCGGCGTCGACCCGCGAGAGCAGGTCGAGGGTCTTGTGGATCAGGTCGTCGAAGTCGAGCGCTCCGAGCTTGGCCTTCTGCGCCTCGATCCGGCGGTGGATCTCGGCGGCGAGCGTGAACAGCGCCTCGGTGCGGGCGAGCGCGCGGGCGCCGCGCAGGGCGTCGAACAGCGGCACGAGCCGGTCGCGCTCGGCGGTCAGCGCCTCGCGCACGTCCTCGGGGACCGCCTTGGTGCCGAGGCTCTTGTCGGCCTTCGGCTCGTCCTTGGCGGTGAAGAACACCGCGCGATAGAGGTCGAGCCGCTCCGTCGCGTCGGTGGCGGCGTCGGCGGCGAGCAGGCCGTCGGCGAGCTTCTCGTCGGTCGCCTTCCCGGTGCGCAGGCGCGCGGCGAAGCCCGGCCCGTCGTCGATCCCGCCCTCCAGGATCGACGCCGTCACGGTGTCGGCGGTCTCGCCGGCGCGAAGGCCCAGCGCCGCGCCGAGCCGGGAGAATTGCGGCCGCAGGCCGCCGCCCGCGCCGAGCACCTCGCGCGCGGCCATCGCCTGCCGGATCGCCTTGCGCAGGGCCTCGCCCGTCGCCTCCGGCGTCACGAGGTCGAGGGCCCAGCCGAGGGCCGCGTCGCCGCCGACGGCGGCGGCCAGCACCTGGTCGGTCTCGTGGGCGAACATCTCGGCGGCGAGGTTCTCGTCCAGCACTGCGAAGCGGGCGGGCACGTTGGCCTCGAACGGGAACATGTGCAGCAGCCGCTCGCACAGCGCGTGCAGCGTCTCGATCTTCAGGCCGCCCGGCGTCTCGACCGCGCGGGCGAACAGCCGCCGCGCCGCATCGAGGTCGGTGGGCGAGGCCGCCCGGCCGGTGAGCGCGACGAGCTCGGCCGAGAGCGCCGCGTCGCCGAGGGTCACCCAGCGCCCCAGCGTCCGGAAGATCCGGATCGACATGTTGGCGGCTGCGGCCTTCGTGAAGGTGAGGCACAGGATGCGCGCCGGCGCCGCCCCGTCGAGCAGCAGCCGCACCACCCGGTCGGTGAGCACCTTGGTCTTGCCGGCGCCCGCGTTGGCCGAGACCCAGGCCGAGGCGCGCGGGTCCGCGGCGCGCCTTTGCGCGTCCTCGGTTCCGGGATCGACGACGAAGGCCTCGCGACGGCTCATGGACACCTGCTTTTCAGAAGCGGACTTCTCAGGAGCGGACCCGCGGCCCGCACGCGAAAAACCATCGGATGCGGCTGCGCGGAGCGCAAGCGCGGTCGGACTTCGCAGCGCGACGGTCGCGTCGGGTTCGGGCGTCCTCAGAATACCGCGTGGTCGCCGCGCTCGGCCACCGCCTCGCCGCGGACGAGCCGCGCGTAATGGTCGAACAGCGTCTCCGACCCCGTCGAAGGGGTGGCGTCGGCGTCGTAGCGCCCGGTCGCGAGGTCGAGCACGAGCATCGACTCGGTGGCGTAGTAGCGCCCGATGCGGGCGAGTTCGGCCTTGGCCGCCAAGGCCGGCAGAAATCGTCCGAGCGTCGCCAGCACGCCGACGATCACGTCCAGCAGCGCCACCGGCACGTGCGTGAAGCGCGGCGCGCGCCCAAGGAGCGCGAACAGCGCTTCGCCCTGGGCCTCCGGCGTGATCGCCTCGCCCGGCCCGCCGATCGGCAGCACCCGGTTGCGGCGCGCGGGATCGTCGAGGCAGTCCGCGAGGTAAGCCCCGAGGTCGTCGTCGCCGATCGGCTTGCAGGCCGTGAGTCGTCCGTCGCCGAAGACCAGGAACGGCTTGCCGCGCCGTACGCGCTCGACCTGCCCCGACAGCGATTTGAAGAAGGCCGTCGGCCGGACGATCGTGTAGTCGAGCCCCGACGCGATCAGCTCGGCCTCGAAGGCGAGCTTGGCGTGCTGGAAGGCGAGGACCGGCTTCTGGACGCAGATCGCCGAGAGCAGCACGACGTGCCCGACTCCGGCCGCCCGGCTCGCCTCCAGGGCGCGCACATGCGCTCCGTGGTCGATCGCCCAGGCGTCGGTGGGCAAGCCGGTGCGGGAGGCGAGACACGAGACCAGGACGTCGAACGCCTCGCCGCGGACGCCGTCGCGCGCCAGCGACGCCGGGTCGGCGAGGTCGACGCCCCGCGCGACGGCGCCCTCGGGGATTCGCGCGGCCTCCGGCGAGTGCCTGACCAGGCAAACGACCTCGTGCCCGCGCGTCACCAGCGCCCGCACGGTCGCGCGGCCGATGGTGCCTGTGCCGCCCAGCATCAGGACGCGGCGCGGTCTCACGCCCTCCGGCCGGTCCACCCCCATGATCGCTTTAACCCTTCGCGTCTGCCATCGCGCCCGCGGCATGCTCGGCGATGGCGCCGGCGGTGGTGAGCCACACCGCGTCGCGCTGTGCCGCGATGCGGGCGAGCGCCGCGCGCAGGGGCCTCAGCCGGTGCGGCTGGCCGACGATGTAGGGGTGGATCGCGATCCCCATCACCAGCGGCGCGTGGCGCGATTGCTCCAGCATCTCGTCGAAGGCGTCCGAGATCGCGTCGGCGAATTGCCGCCCGGTCTCCTTGCGGGCGACGATCGCCGGGATGTCGTTCAGCTCCTGCGGGTAGGGCACCGAGAGGATGCGGCCGCCGTCGCGGGTCGCGAACCAGACCGGCTGGTCGTCGTGGGCCCAGTCGAGGAGGTAACGATAGCCGGCTTCCGCCAGCAGGTCGGGGGTAAGGCGCGATTGCGAGATCCAGGGTCCGAGCCAGCCGGCGGGCGGCTTGCCCTCGTGCTCGGTCAGCAGGGCGGTGGCCTCGGCGATGAGCGCGCGCTCGCCAGCCTCGTCGAGGGTGCCCTGGCGCTCGGCGTTGGTGCGCCCGTGCCCGACGACCTCGTCGCCGCGGGCGCGGAACGCCTCGATCAGGCCGGGGCAGTCGGCGTAGAGGCGGCTGTTGACGAGCACGCTCGCCGGCAGGCCGAGCTCGTCGAGGAGCGCCTTGATCCGCCACGCGCCGACGCGGTTGCCCCAATCGCGCCAGGCGTAGTTCAGCACGTCCGGCTGCGGGCCGCCGGGGGCGAGCTCGGCACCGAGCCCCGACCCGAAGTCGAAGGTCTCGAGGTTCAGCGCGACGTAGACCGCGAGGCGCCGGCCATCCGGCCAGTCGTAGGTCGGCCGGTCCGGCAACGCGCTGTAGGAATAGCGGCCGTGGCCCTTCGAACTGTCCATCCGTCCTCCGGTCTCCGAACGCGCTCGGGGATGCTGCGACGGCAGATGGGGTCGGCGAGGCATGGGGCAACGGGGCGGCGTCCAATCCGTGGCGCCTCCAGCCCGCCGGGATCAGGCGTTCTCGTCGTCCGCCGTCGCAAGCCTTTCCAAACCTATCCCGTGCAAGGTCGGCCCTCTCCGGTCGCCGAGGGTGCCGGACTTCGAGGAGGCGTGCATGCGGATCGCCCAGGGAGGCATCGTCCCGGCCGAGCCGCAGCGGGCGGTTCCGGCGTCCGGAGGCGTGTCCCTGAGCCGGCTCGACCGGCTCGTGATCCTCGGCGTCGGCTTCGCGCTGCAGTTCAACGTGATGACCTCGACCTTCGGGCTGCCGTTCCTGCGCCTGTCGGACGCGCTGCCGTTCCTGACGATCCCGTACTTTCTGCTCCGTCCGCGCATCCTGTCCACGCTCCTGGCGCGGGCGCTGCCGATCGGCGTGGTCGTTCTGTTGCTCGTCGCCTCGCTGGTGGCGAAGGCCGACGTCCAGCAGGGCGACCTGTACCTGACCCTGGTGCTGCTGCTGTACTTCGTCCAGGCGACGCAGCTCGTGATCCTGCTCCGCGAGCCGGCGGCCGCCGACAGCTTCGCGGTCGGCACGCTCCTGGGCTTCGCCGGCTCGCTCCTGGTCCTGGTCGCGGCCTCGGCCGGCATCGAGCTCACCGCCGTCGGGCTTGCCGTGCCGACCGACGGCCTCGAGCCGGAATTCGTCCTGTTCATGAAGGACAAGCTCGGCGGCCTTTGGACCGCGGGCAACGAGACCGGGCACGTGTTCGCGTTGGCCGGCGCAGCGGCGGCCTACCTCTGGTACCGCACCGGCCGCAGCGCGATCTACGTGGCGTACTTCGCAGGCCTTCTCGTCAGCTTTCCGCTGACCAACAACCGCGCCGGGCTCATCCTGCCGGCGATCGTCCTCGGGCTGATCCTCCGCAAGAGCGTCAGCGTCTACGCCGTCCTGTCGGGGGCGGCGGTCGTCTGCGGGCTCGTCATGCTGTTCAGCGCAACCGGCTACGCGCCCGTCCCGGAGCAGCTCCAGTCGGCGATCGAGAAGCGGTTCGTCGCCGACAGCCACGCCGACAGCAACATCCTGGAGCGGCTCGATTCCACCGCGGCCGGGCTGCAACTCGCCGCGACCCATCCGCTCGGCCTCGGCAACGTCGCGAAGGAGAACCAGCTCCTGATGATGGCCGGCGTCGGCACGCCGCACAACGCCGTCGTCACCCTGGCCCTCCAGAGCGGGGTCCTCGTCGCGCTCGCCTTCCTCGTCGGGACGGTACGGATCGTGCTCAGCCCGCAGCGGTTCGGCCCGCTCGTGTTCTACACGGTGCTGTTCATGGTGCCCTCGCTGATGTTCGAGGAGCTCTCGATCAACCCGGTGTTCCTGTTCGGCTTCGCCCTCGTGCTCGCGGCCGCCGCCGTGACTCGCGCCGGCAGTCCCGCAGCCGCCGAGGCTTCGTGACCGGGCCGCTTGCCATCGCCGGAGCCTCCGGCCATATAGGCCGCGGGAGGTTGGCGAGGGACGTTTCACTCGCCAACCGGGTCAGGTCCGGAAGGAAGCAGCCCTAACGAGACCGAGCGGGTCTTCGTCCAGCCTCCCACCTCGTTCCACCGCAGGAACCGCGGGTCGAGCGGCCCGCAGCGGCGGCCAAGGCACGACCGCGAAGAGCGAAGACGCACCCCCGAAGAGCGCATGGACGCGAGCACCGGCACGCCTGACGACGAGCTGGGCCTGCCCGGGTTTCCGGCGCCTGCCCTCGCGCAGACGCCGTACCGCGTGCTGGCGCGGAAGTACCGCCCCAAGGATTTCGACGACCTGATCGGCCAGGGCGCGATGGTGCGCACCCTCGGCAACGCCTTCGCGGCCGGGCGCATCCCGCAGGCCTGGATGCTGACCGGCGTGCGCGGCGTCGGCAAGACGACCACCGCCCGCATCCTCGCCCGCGGCCTGAACTACGCGCCCGTCGGCGCCCCCGACACCGGCCCGACCATCGCGATGCCGACCCTGGGCGTCCACTGCCAGGCGATCATGGAATCGCGGCACATGGACGTGCTGGAGATGGACGCCGCCTCGCATACCGGCATCGAGGACGTGCGCGCGATCATTGACGGGGTGCGCTATTCGCCGGTCTCGGCCCGCTACAAGGTCTACATCATCGACGAGGTCCACATGCTCTCGGGCAACGCGTTCAACGCGTTCCTGAAGACGCTGGAGGAGCCGCCGCCGCACGCGAAGTTCGTGTTCGCGACGACCGAGATCCGCAAGGTCCCGATCACCATCCTGTCGCGCTGCCAGCGGTTCGACCTGCGCCGCGTCGAGGCCGACGTGCTCTCCGCCCACCTCCAGAAGATCTGCGCCGCCGAAGGCGTCGGCGCGGAGGACGAGGCGGTGGCCGCGATCGTGCGCGCGGCGGAGGGCTCGGTGCGCGACGCGCTCTCGCTCCTCGACCAGGCCATCGCCCACGGGGCCGGCACCGTCACGGCCTCGGGCGTGCGCGACATGCTCGGCCTGACCGACCGGGCCCGCATCCTCGACCTGTTCGAGGCGGTGATGCGCGGCGACGTGCCCGCCGCCTTCGCCGAGCTGCGCAGCCAGTACGAATCCGGCGCCGACCCGTCGGTGGTGCTCTCGGATCTCGCCGCCTTCACCCACCTCGTCACCCGCCTGAAGCTCGCGCCCGAGGCCGCCGCCGCCGACCCGACGCTGAGCGAGATCGAGCGCCGCCGCGGCGGCGACTTCGCCGCGCGGCTGCCGGTGCGGGCGTTGTCGCGGGCCTGGCAGATCCTGCTGAAGGCGGTGCCCGAGGTCGCGAGCGCGGCTCGGCCGCTGGCGGCCGCCGAGATGGCGCTGGTGCGCCTCGCCTACGCCGCCGACCTGCCGACGCCGGACGAGGCGTTGCGACAACTCAGGGCCGAAGCGCTCGCCGCCGGTGCGCAGGAGGGCGACGCACCGGCTCGACCAGCCCTCGACGCCCCGGCGCCCCGGCCGATCGCGCCGCCCCCGCCGATTCCGGCTCCGGCCGCGCCTACCGTCCCCGCGGCGCCCGAGCCAGCCACGCGACCCGCACCTCCGGTTGAGGCGCGCTCGCCCGTGGAAGCTCGGCCGCTGCCGCCGCCGCGCCCGGCCCTGGTCTCGCCGCCCGTCCCGGCGGCGCCCGCGCCCGTGACGCAGGCCCGGCCCGCCGAGCCGGCCGGCCCGCGCCTGTCGCGGTTCGAGGACGTGGTGGCGTTGGCCGACGCGCGCCGCGACATCCTGCTGAAGTCGGCGCTGGAGCGAGAGGCGCACCTCGTGCGCTTCGAGGACGGCCGCATCGAGTTCCGGCAGGCGGAGGGCGGGCGCCCGTCGCTGCATGCCGACCTCGCCAAGGCGCTCGAACAATGGACCGGCCGGCGCTGGGTCGTCACGGCCTCGCGGGAAGCGGGCGCGCCGACGCTGGACGCACAGGCCCGCGCCGCGGTGGAGAGCCGCCGCGAGAACGCAGCCTCGCATCCGCTGGTGCGCGAGGTGCTGGCGCGCTTCCCCGGCGCACAGATCGTGGACGTGCGCGACACCGCGCCCGAGGCGCCGGCCGACCTCGAAGCGCCCGCCGGGCTCGATGGGGCCGGCCTCGAGGATGTCGAAGCTGACGACGCCTGACGCTGGCATCCGCCAGACCGGCTCCCCAGATCACGTCCTCACCCCGCAACCGAGAGACCGACCCGCATGCGCGACATCATGGGCATCATGAAGCAGGCTCAGGCCATGCAGGAGAAGATGGCCGGCATCCAGGCCGAGCTCGACACGGTCGAGGTTTCGGGCGCCTCCGGCGGCGGCTCGGTACGCGTGACGATGACGGCCAAGGGGCTCGTCAAGGCGGTCGCGATCGATCCGAGCCTGATGGTCGCCGACGAGCGCGAGATCCTGGAGGATCTGGTCCTCGCCGCTGTCAACGACGCGCGGGGCAAGGCCGAGCAGGCGGCGCAGGAGCGCATGGCCGAGATGACCAAGGGCCTGCCGCTGCCGCCCGGGATGAAGCTGCCGTTCTGATCGCGGGCGTTAGGCGGCGACGAGCAGGGCGGCGCCGGCGACGCCCGAGAGCACGAGGCGCAGGCGCCCGAGCCAGACCGGGACGAGGCCGCGCCGGACGAGGTCCTGATCGACGATGCCCCAGGCGAGCACCAGGATGCCGAGGGTCCGCAGGTCCCACGGCGCCGGCGCCGCGAGCGCGGCCCAAGCCAGGAGCGAGGGGACGATGGCGATGAGGTAGTCGGCGTTGCCGGCGTTGCGCGCGGCGGCCGCGCCCCACCGGATGCCGCCGAGGAACGACGCGATCACCGCCCCGTAGGCCGAGAGGATCGTGCGCGGCGACAGGCCGATCGTGCCGAGGCCGCCGTCGCTGCCGCTGACGGCGAGGGCGGCGAAGCCCACGAACGGGATCAGCCCTGCGACACCGAGGAGGACGGCGCCGGTCGGTACGGGGGAGACGCGCGCCATCCGATCTCCGGTTTGCCCGCTGCGGATCGGCGGTCGCCTATCGAATCACACGATTCTACGAACGCCGCGGCAGAGTGGTTCCCGCACTGCGGCATCATGGTCAAGCTTCGCCGCCCCGGCCGTCGTCCCGGGCGGATCGCTGTGCGCTCAGACGCCTTTGCGGCCGGCCGGGGCGAGGGCCGGCGCCATCGGTGCCGGCGCGCCGAGGAGCGTCATCGGCCCGGCGGCGTCCTTCGAGACCGGGGGCTCGTTGACCGCGCGGTCGAGGCGGTGCGGCTTGAAGTTCGCGGCGAGGCTGCGCGCCGCGGCGAGGTCGGACGGGTTCAGCTTGGTCGCCACGTCGTCGCGCTTCTTGCCGGCATCCTCGTCGCCCTGTGCGGCGGCGGCGGCGAACCACGCGTAGGATTGCGCGAGGTCCTGGGTCAGGCCGAGGCCGCGGGCGTAGAGCACCGCGAGGTTGTACTGGCTGTCGCGGACGCCGTACTCGGCGCCCTGCCTGAACCACGAGGCGGCCGACGCGTAGTCCGGCTTGCCGGTGGCGCCCGGGTTCTCGGCGTAGATCACCGCGAGGTTGTGCATCGAGCGGGCATGGCCCTGCTCGGCGGCGCGGCCGTACCACATCTTGGCCTTGTCGAGGTCGCGCACGAGGCCGGCGCCCTTCTCGAAATGCCCGGCATACTTGTACTGGGCCGGCGCGTAGCCGGCGACGGCGAGCTTCTCGTAGAGCTTGGCCGCCAGCGACAGGTCGCGGGGCAGGCCGCGCCCGTCCGCAGCGCGCCCGGCGAGCTCCCAGACCGCGACGCCGTCGCCGTCCTGCGCCGCCTGGCGCAGCTTCGACAGGCCGGCGGGTAGGGCGGAGAGGTCGCCGGCGAGCGAGGCCATGCTCGACACTTGCGGCACCGCGCTCCTGGCCGAGGCCGGCTTCGCCTCGGCGGGGGTCGGAAGCGACTGGGTGGTCTGCGGGTCGGCCGGGATCGGGCGGGCCTCCGCCGGCATCGCCGGCTCGGGCTTCTCGGCCCGCGGCTCGGCCTTCGGCTCGGTCCTGGGCGCGGCGGTGTCGGCCAGCACCGTCGGCGGCTGGGTCGCGCGGGCGGCGTCGCCGTTCGAGGTCGGGCGCATGCTGATCGCCTGCAGGGCTCCGAGCGCGAGCACGATCGCCGCGAGGCCGAGCAGCAGCGGCCGGCGGCGGCGGTCGATCTCGGCGCGCAGGCGCGCGACGGGGCCGTCGCCCGCCGCCTCGACCACCGGCGCCGGCCGGCGGGCGGTGCGTGACTCGCGGCGCGCGGCCGAGAGGTCGGCCTCGGACGCGACCTCGGCCTGGGCGGCCTGGGCGGCGCGGCGCGCGGCGGCGATGAAGTTGGTCTTGATGTCGGCCCCGCCGTCCGCCTCGGCGGGCTCGGCGCGGTCGCGGGCGTGGCGCTCTCGCGGGGATGCGTCCTTGGACGGGCGCCCGGCGCCGGGCTCCAGCAGCTCGTCGCCGGCGCGCGACGCGTCCGGCGCTGTCGGTGCGGCGGCCGGGAGCTCCGGCCGGCGGGCGGTGCGGGGACGCGGCGCCTCGACGGTGGTGGAGGCGAGCAGGCGGTCCTCCAGCGGCACCGCGCGGGTGCCGATCGGGGCGCGGGCCGGCGCGGCGGCCGACGGTGCGTCGAGCCGCCCGGTCAGGCGCTCCAGGGCCGTCTGCACGCCTTCGAGCGTCGTGGCGAGGCGCTGGTCGGAGGCCGCCTGCCGGGCATGCATGTCGGCGAGGCCGGCGCGGAGCAGCCCGAACTCGCTCGTCTCGGCGGTCCCGCGCGTAGCACCGATGGAGTCGGCGACGGCGCTGCGGGTGGCGCGCGCCACGGCGGCCTCGATCGGCGCCTCGTCGCGCAAAGCGGAAACCTGCTCGAGCAGGTCGCCCATGGTCCGTTCCAGGCTCGCCAGCGACGGGTCGCCGCTGCGGGCGTCGAGCCGGTCGGCCAGCGACACGACCTGCTTCTCCAGGGCGTCGAGGCCGTCGTCGCCGGTGCGGGCGCCGACGCGGTCGACCTTGTCGGCGAGGTTGCGCAGCATCGCGTGGATCGATGCGACGTCGCCGCCCGGCATCGCCGGCTGGCGCAGGGATTCGCCCAGGCTTTCGCCGAGTCCTTCGAGCCGCCCGATCAGGTCGCCCACCGGTTGGGCGCTGACGCGGTCGACCTTGTCGGCGAGCGCGTCGATCCGCCCGAGGATCGCCTTCGAGCTGGCTGCGTCGGCGCCGCGCGCGCCGGCCTGCATCGCATCGAGCTTCGAGGCGATCGCATCGATCTGGTTGACGAGGGCCGGCGAGGTGGGAGCGCTGGCGTTGAGTCCGCTGCGGATCTCCTCGAGCAGCGGACGCAGGGCGGTGTCGCTGCCTGCGCTCGCGGCCTTCTGAAGCTGGACGATCTGCGCACTGATCGCCTGGACGCCGGCGGCGAGGCTCTGGATCCGCTCCGGCCCGGCGAGCGCCGCGATCAGGCGGCGGATCTCCTCCAGCTCGCCGAACAGGTTCTTCAGCGCGTCGTCGTCGACCGAGCTGCCGCGCCCGGCGGCGGCCGCGTCGAGGCGGGTCGCCAAGCGCTCGACCTCGCCGGCCACGCGGGTGTGGACGTTCTCGCTCACGTCGTCGGCGAGGCGCTCGACCTGCAGGCGGATCATCTCCATCGGCTCGGCGATGGCGGCCAAGTCGGCCGGCGCCCCGACGCGCTCGACGCCGCTGGCCAGCGAGATCACCGCCTGCTCCAGGGCGCCGAGGTCGCGGCGCGTGGCCAGATGGCCGATCGATTCGCGCAGGCGATGGGTCTCGCGCCGAAGCTCGGAGACCGCGGTCTCGGTCGCCGCGTGATCCTCGACGGTGGCGTCGAGGCGGCGGGCGAGGTCCTCGCGCATGGCGGCCACGACGCTGGCACCGGAGCCCGAGCCGGAAACGGGGCCATCGCCGAGCTCGCGCTGGCGCTGGCGGATGTCCTGGACGGCGTCCTGGATCTCGGCCGCAGCCGGGCGGCCGCGCCGGCCCGGGGGCCGGGTGGCGGCAAGCTGCTCGCCCAGCGCCGACATGCGGCGTTCGATGTCGCCGAGACGTTCGGCGACCTGCTGGACCGGGGCCGTGCTGGCGCCGATCGCCGCGCCGATGCGCGACTCGATGTCGGCGATCCGGCGCTGCGCCGCGTCCTCCACCGACAGGCGCTCCTCCGCCAGGGTGCGGTCGAGGCCGTCGATGCGGGCGAGCAGCGTCTGGATGGTCGCGCCGAAGGCGCCGTCCGAGGCGATTTCGGGGATGGCCCTGGCCGCAGGCTCGGCCCAAGCTGTTTCAGGCTTGCTCGAAGCGGGCGAGGCCGGTGCGGCCGGCTCGGACCGCGCGAGGTCGGCGGGGGCGTGGCGCGGAGCCTTCGCGGAGGATTTCGCCTTGGCGGCACCGGGCTTGGCCCCGGGCCGGCCCTTGTCCGGGACGACGGAGGCGATCCACGTCTCCAGCGGCACGCCGGCGCGGCGCGCCACGTCTCGGGCAGCGTCGAGCACGTCGGGATCGAAGGTGTCGAAGCTCGGCGTCGCGGTTCGGGTCATCATCGGGCCTGCGTTCGGCGGCATTCGGCACCGGTTCCGGACGACATGCGCGGACGCTTGTGACGTGTCCGGAACGTGGGCCTCGGATCGGTTGTCGTGGACCATTAACTTTCTTGGTAAACACCCGGTTAAGACGGAGGCCGCGTGTCGCTATGGTTGAAAGCTCCGCATCGTGCCGCGCCCCCTTGCCCTCGCGCGGCCGGATAGTTTATATATGAACTATCGAGGGACCCACCGATCCGCGAGCGATCGGGCGGGGCCTCCGCCCAGCTGGAGGATGAAGAGATGCCGAGCTATCGCGCCCCGGTCGAGGACACCCTTTTCCTCCTCAACGACGTGCTCGGCTTCCACAACCACGCGAACCTCGCGGGCTTCGCGGACGCCACCCCGGACATGGTCGAGGCGGTGCTGAACGAGGGCGCCAAGCTCGCCGACACGGTGCTCGCCCCGCTCAACCGGGTCGGCGACCTCGAAGGCTGCACCCGCCAGGCGGACGGCTCGGTGACGACGCCGAAGGGCTTCAAGGCGGCCTACGACGCCTACGCCCAGGGCGGCTGGATGGGCCTGTCGGTGCCCGAGGAATACGGCGGCCAGGGCTTGCCGCACACGCTGAACACCGCGATCCAGGAATTCGCCTCCGGCGCCAACCTCGCCCTCGGGATGTATCCGGGCCTGACGCAGGGCGCGATGGCGGCGCTCCTGGTGCACGGCTCGGACGAGCAGAAGGCCACCTACCTGCCGAAGATGGTCGAGGGCGCCTGGACCGGCACCATGAACCTGACCGAGCCGCATTGCGGCACCGATCTCGGCCTCCTGAAGACCAAGGCCGCGCCGAACGGCGACGGCTCCTACGCGCTCACCGGCACCAAGATCTTCATCTCGGCGGGCGAGCACGACCTCTCGGAGAACATCGTCCACCTCGTCATCGCCCGGATCGAGGGCGCGCCGGCCGGCACCAAGGGCATCTCGCTCTTCGTGGTGCCGAAGTTCCTGGTGAACGCCGACGGCTCGGTCGGCGCGCGCAACGGCGTGTCCTGCGGCTCGATCGAGCACAAGATGGGCATCCACGGCAATTCTACCTGCGTGATGAACTACGACGGCGCCACCGGCTGGCTCGTCGGCCAGGAGAACCGCGGCCTCAACGCGATGTTCGTCATGATGAACGAGGCGCGCCTCGCCGTCGGCGTGCAGGGCCTCGGCCAGTCCGAGGTCGCCTACCAGAACGCGGTCGCCTACGCGAAGGATCGGATCCAGGGCCGCTCGCTCACCGGTGCGAAGGCGCCCGAGAAGGCCGCCGACCCGATCATCGTCCACCCGGACGTGCGCCGCACGCTGATGGGCATCCGCGCCTTCAACGAGTCGGCCCGCGCGCTGATGCTCTGGACCGCGCTGCAGTCGGACGTCTCGCACCGCTCCGAGGACGCGAAGGAGCGCCAGACCGCCGACGACCTGCTCGGCCTGCTCACCCCGGTGGTCAAGGGCGTGCTCACCGACCGGGGCTTCGCCAACGCGGTCGAAGCCCAGCAGATGTTCGGCGGCCACGGCTACATCGAGGAATGGGGCATGTCGCAGTTCGTGCGCGATGCCCGCATCGCGATGATCTACGAAGGCGCCAACGGCATCCAGGCGATGGACCTGATCGGCCGCAAGCTCCCCAAGGACGGCGGCCGCGCGATGATGGCCTTCCTCGGCGAGGTCCAGGCCTTCATCAAGGACAACGACGAGGACGAGGCGCTGAAGGCCTATACCGGGCCGCTCCAAGCCGGGCTGAACGACCTGCAGGGCGCCACCATGTGGTTCATGCAGAACGCGTTCTCGAAGCCGGACAACGCCGGCGCCGGCGCCACCGACTACATGCACCTCCTCGGCCTCGTCGCAATGGGCTACATGTGGGGCAGGATCGCCAAGGCGGCGAACGCGAAGCTGGCCGAGCTGCCGGCGCGCATGGACGCCAAGCTCGCCACCGGCCGCTTCTACATGGAGCGGGTGCTGCCCGAGACCGCGATGCGCCTGGTGCGCATCAAGGCCGGCGCGGACTCGACCATGGCGGTGCCGGCCGAGGCGTTCTGAGGCGCAAGCCCTCCCTCTCCACCCTCTCGCGCAGGCGGGATGGGGGTACGCGGTGCGGCTGCGCAAGTCGGAAAGATCAAGGGAAACGCCATGACCGAGGCCTTCATCTACGACCACGTCCGCACCCCCCGCGGCCGCGGCAAGCCGGACGGGTCGCTGCACGAGGTCACGGCCTTGCGGCTGGCCGAGACGGCGCTGCGCGCGCTCAAGGATCGCAACGGGCTCGACACCAGCCGCGTCGACGACGTGGTGCTCGGCTGCGTCGACCCGGTCGGCGAGGCCGGCGGCGACATCGCCCGCGCCGCCGCGCTCGTCGCCGACTACGGCACCCACGTGCCGGGCGTGCAGATCAACCGCTTCTGCGCCTCGGGCCTCGACGCGATCAACTTCGCCGCCGCCCAGGTGATGGCCGGTCAGCACGACATGACGGTCGGCGGCGGCGTCGAATCGATGAGCCGCGTCGGCTTGGGCGCCTCGGGCGGCGCCTGGCCGGTCGACCCGGCGATCGCGATCAAGTCCTACTTCATGCCCCAGGGCGTCTCCGCCGACCTGATCGCCACCAAGTACGGGTTCAGCCGCGACGATTGCGACGCCTACGCGGTGCAGTCGCAGAAACGCTCGGGCAAGTCGTGGGCCGAGGGCCTGTTCAAGGGCTCGGTCGTGCCGGTGCGCGACGTGAACGGCATCACGCTGCTCGACCGCGACGAGCACATGCGGCCCACGACCGACATGCAGTCGCTCGGCCAGCTGAAGGCCTCGTTCGTCCAGATGGGCCAGATGGGCGGGTTCGACGCGGTGGCGGTGGACGCACACCCGGACGTCGAGGCGGTGGACCACGTCCACCATGCCGGCAACTCGTCGGGCATCGTCGACGGCGCGGCGGCCGTGCTGATCGGCTCGCGGAAGGCCGGGCAGGGCGCCGGCTTGAGGCCGCGGGCCCGGATCCGCGCCTTCGCCAACATCGGCTCCGACCCGGCGCTGATGCTGACCGGCCCTGTCGACGTGACCAAGAAGGTGCTGGCACGCGCCGGCATGCAGCTGTCCGACATCGACCTGTTCGAGGTCAACGAGGCCTTCGCCGCGGTCGTGCTGCGCTTCCAGCAGGCGTTCGACCTCGATCCGGCCAAGGTCAACGTCAACGGCGGCGCCATCGCCATGGGCCATCCGCTCGGTGCCACCGGCGCGATGATCCTCGGCACCGTGCTCGACGAGCTGGAGCGCACCGGCAAGGAGCGCGCCCTGGTGACCCTGTGCATCGGCGCCGGCATGGGCACGGCGACCATCATCGAGCGGGTCTGACCCCGGGGGCCGGAACGGCCGGCGCGTTCCCTATTCCGGGCGAACGCTGCTAGAGCCGGCCCCGACCCGTGCCGGGAAACGGCAGGGACGACACGAACCTTTGGGAGAAACGATGACCCGCCTGCTCGCCACCCTGTGCCTGACGACCGCGCTCGCCCTTCCCATCGCCGCCCGCGCGGACGAGGCGGCCGACAAGGTCGCGGAAGCCAAGACACTCGTCAGCAAGACGCTGATCAAGAACCTGAAGACCGGCTTCGACGCCGCGCTGGAGAAGACCGTCGCCGCGATGCCCGACGACAAGTCGGAGCCGGTCCGCAAGGAGCTGATGGCCGAGTTCGACAAGCAGAGCGGCATCATGATCGATGGCCTGTCGAAGGAATACGCGACGAAGTTCACGCTGCCGGAACTCAAGCACCTCAACGAGATCTACGAGGACAAGACCTACCTCAAGTTCCAGACCATCAACGCAGACCCGTCCTCGTCGGTGACGGCGATCTCGCAGGCCTCCGTCACCAAGCTGCTCAACATGCTGGCGATCGCGGCGGCGGGCGACAACACGCCGAAGCCCGGCGCGCCGATGCCGACGCCGACGCCCGCCCCGGCGCCTGCGCCGGCCCCGACCCCGGCGCGCTGAGCCGGCGGCGGAGCGATCCGGGCATGTCCCTTCAAGCTGGCATGTGCCTTCACGCTGGCATGTCTCCTCAGCCCAGCTCAGGCGGCGCGCACGGATCGCTCCGACCCGGGAAAGCCCGCCACCTCCGGCAGACCTTCGAACAGGGGCTTGGCGAAGTGGTAGCCCTGGAACAACGTGATGCCGAGGTCGCGCAGGGCGTCGAGCTCGCCCTGCGTCTCGACGCCCTCGGCCAGAACCGAGACGCCGAGCGCGCGGGCGATGGCGACGAGGCCCGCCACGATGGCGCCGCGCCCGGCGTCGACGTCGATGCCGCGCAGCAGGTCCATGTCGATCTTGATCAGGTCGGGACGGAAGTTCGCCAGGAGGCTCAGCCCGGCATAGCCGGCGCCGAAATCGTCGAGCGCGGTGAGGAAGCCCTGACGCCGGTACTCGGCGACGATGCGCTTCACATGGGGGACGTCGCGGAAGCGCTCGTTCTCGGTGAACTCGAACATGATCCGGCGATGCTCGAAGCCGACCCGGCGCGCGGCCTCGAGCGAGGCGCGGATGCAGGCCGCCGGCTCGTAGACGGCGTTGGGCATGAAGTTGATCGACAGGCGCGTCGCGTCGTCCTTCGGGAACAGGCGGCCGGCGAGCTCGATCGCCTTGACCCGCGCGGCCTGGTCGAAGCGGTAGCGCGTCTCGTCCGTCACCCGGTCGAGGATGGAGGCGGCCGACTGCCCCCCCGGCCCGCGGACCAGGGCCTCGTAGCCCCAGACCCGACCCTCGGTCGTGTCGACGATCGGCTGGAACGCCATGGTGAAGGCGAAATCGAGGGCCTCGCCGTCGCGGCAGGCCCGGCACTTGGCCTCCGCGGCCTTGGCACCCGTCGTCTTGCCGTCCACGACCTGGGCATCGCTTAACATGGGTTACTTCCCGTTACTTGAACCCCGCACTCCTTCTGAAGCGCAACACTCTCCACACTGTTAACGCGCCGAACTTAAGTCCTTCAGCCACCCGAGGATCAGCGATGAATCTCCAGAACTTCCGCTTCGAGACCGATGCCGACGGCGTGGCGTTGGCGACCTGGGACTGCCCCGGCCGCTCGATGAACGTCATCACCCAAGCGGTGATCGACGAGATCGAGGCCATCGTCGACGCGGTCGTCGCCGACCCGGCCGTGAAGGGCTGCGTCATCACCTCGGGCAAGGACAACTTCTCGGGCGGCGCCGACCTGACGATGCTGCAGGGGCTCGGGCTCGAATACGAGAAGCTCAAGCGCGAGCAGGGCGAGGAGCCCGCCATGCGCCACTTCTTCGAGGCCTCGCGCCGGCTCTCGCTGGTGTTCCGCAAGCTCGAGACCTGCGGCAAGCCCTTCGCGGCGGCGGTGAGCGGCATCTGCCTCGGCGGCGCGTTCGAGCTGGCCCTGTCGTGCCATCACCGCGTGGTCTCGGACGACCCGAAGACCCGCGTCGGCCTGCCCGAGATCAAGGTCGGCCTGTTTCCCGGCGGTGGCGGCACGCAGCGCGTCGCGCGGCTGATGCAGACGGGCGACGCACTGCAGATGCTGTTCAAGGGCGAGCAGATCCGGCCGGCCATGGCCAAGAGCATGGGCCTCGTCCACGAGGTCGCGGGCAAGGACGAGATCGTCGCCAAGGCCAAGGCCTGGATCCTGGCCGGCGGCTCGGCGGTGGCGCCCTGGGACGTCCCGAAGTTCAAGGCGCCCTCGGGCAAGGTCTACTCGCCGGCCGGCATGATGATCTGGCCGCCGGCCAACGCGATCTACCGGCGCGAGACCCACGACAACTACCCGGCGGCGAAGGCCATCCTGGCCTCGGTCTACGAGGGCCTGCAGCTGCCGATGGATCTCGGACTGAAGGTCGAGAGCCGCTACTTCGCGATGATCCTGCGCACCAAGGAGGCGGCGGCGATGATCCGCACGCTGTTCATCTCGATGGGCGAGCTGAACAAGGGCGCGCGCCGCCCGAAGGACGTCCCCGCCACGAGCCTCAAGAAGGTCGGCGTGGTCGGCGCCGGCTTCATGGGCGCCGGCGTCGCCTACGTCACGGCCAACGCCGGCCTGGAGGTGGTGCTCGTCGACCAGTCGAGCGAGGCGGCCGAGAAGGGCAAGGCCTACGCCCACGCGCTGATCACCGGCCAGATCAACAAGGGCCGCGCCAAGACCGCGGACCGCGACGCGCTGCTCGCCCGCATCACGGCGTCCGCCGACTACGCGGACCTGGCCGATTGCGACCTCGTCATCGAGGCGGTGTTCGAGGACCCGCGGGTGAAGGCCGAGGTGATCGCCAAGGTCGAGGCGGTGATCGGCCCCGACACGATCTTCGCCTCCAACACCTCGACGCTGCCGATCTCCGGCCTCGCCAAGGCGTCGTCGCGCCCCGAGCAGTTCGTCGGCATCCACTTCTTCTCGCCGGTCGAGAAGATGATGCTCGTCGAGATCATCAAGGGCGAGGCCACCGGCGACCGGGCGCTCGCCACGGCGCTAGACTACGTCCGCACCGTGAAGAAGACCCCGATCGTCGTGAACGACGCCCGCGGCTTCTTCGCCAACCGCTGCGTCGGTGCCTACATCCTCGAGGGGCACAAGATGCTCAACGAGGGCGTGCCGCCCGCGATGATCGAGAACGCCGGCAAGATGGCCGGCATGCCGGTCGGCCCGCTCTCGCTGAACGACGAGGTGGCGTTGGACCTCGGCCTCAAGATCGCCAAGGCGACGGAGGCGCAGCTCGGGCCCGACGCGGTCGACCCGGCGCAGAAGGCGCTGCTCGTCGAACTCGTCGAGACCCAGGGCCGACTCGGGCGCAAGAACAAGAAAGGCTTCTACGACTACCCGGAGGGCGCGCCCAAGCGCCTGTGGCCCGGCCTCAAGGACCTGCAGCCCACCCGCCTCGACCCCGACACCCTCGACATCGCCGAGCTGAAGCACCGCCTCCTGGTGGTCCAGGCGCTGGAGGCCGCGCGCACGGTGGGCGAGGGCGTCATCACCGACCCGCGCGAGGCCGACGTCGGCTCGATCCTCGGCTTCGGCTTCGCGCCCTTCACCGGCGGCGCGCTGTCCTACATCGACTTCATGGGCGCGAAGGACTTCGTGGCGCTCGCCGAGGGCCTGGAAGCCAAGCACGGCCCGCGCTTCGCCGTGCCGGACAACCTGCGCGCCCTGGCCGAGACCGGCGGCACGTTCTACGGCGAGGCGGCGAAGAAGGCGGCGTGAGGCGAGCCTCGCTCCTCGCTCCCCGGGAGGAGCGACGCGTCCGCTTCTCCCCCGTCATCCCGGGGCGCCGAAGGCGAGCCCGGGATCCCGAGCCGCCGCGCATGCCGTTGGGGGCGGAACGCATCCGCTCCTTCGCCCACGGACGGCGGTGCTGGATTCCGGGCTCTGCTTCGCAGCCCCGGAATGACGGCTCCTGTTTCGGATAGGGGGCGGACATCCCGCCTCACCCCACCGCGGCGAGGCGGCGCCGCAGAACCTCGACGTCGGCGTGGTTGTTCGACAGCAGGTCGGTGATGTCGCCGACGACGAGGGCCTTCACATGGCGGCAGCGCACCCCGTGGCGGCCGGCCATGCAGGTGCAGCGCAGCGTCAACCCGCTCGTGCGGTCCTCCAGCGAGACCTCGTAGCGGTTGCCGGTGCTGCCGCGCATCGCGAAGCGCAGGGCGTCGGGCACCGCGGGCTTCAGGGCGCGCAGGATGCGGTCGCTGATGGCGCCCGCGCCCGCCCGCGGCACCGCGGCGCTGCCGTCGATCCGCGTCGCCGGCAGCGACAGCACCCGCGACAGGTCGGGCACGTCCGCGGCCTCCGTCTGCCGGACGGCGGCGAGCGCGATCTCGGCGCAGGCGTAGGCGTCCTCGCCGGCGTCGTGGTGCTCGAAGCGGATGCCGAGGCGCCTTGCGACCTTGCCGAGCCCGCAGCCCTCCGGGTCCGGGAACACGCGCCGGGCGACCTGGACCGTGCAGAGGTAGCGCAAGGGAGGCGCCGGTAGCCCGCAGGCCTGGAGCGAGGCCCGCAGCACGCCGATGTCGAAGCTCGCGTTGTGGGCGAGGATCAGCCCGCCGGCGAGGTCGGGCAGGAACTCGGCGACCGCCTCGCCGAAGCCGGGCTTGTCGCGCACGTCGGCCGGGACGATCCCGTGGACGCGGATGTTGCCGGGCGCGAACCGCAGCTCCGGCGGCCGGATCAGCCGGGACGCGCGCCGGACCACGCGGCCCCCCTCGATCCAGGCGAGCCCGATCGCGCAGGCGCTGTCGCGCCGCTCGTTGGCGGTCTCGAAGTCGAGGGCGACGACGGTCATGAGCCCAGGGACGGCCGCGAGGATGTCATGCCCCAGGTCTATGACCCGGCGACTCGCGCTTCAAGCGGCTGCGACCATCGCGAGCCATTCGTCTTCCGAGACGACGCGCACCCCGTGCTTCTCGGCATCCTTCAGCTTCGAGCCGGCGCCGGGGCCGGCGACGACGAGGTCGGTCTTGGCCGAGACCGAGCCCGAGACCTTGGCGCCGAGGCGCTCGGCGGTGGCCTTGGCCTCGTTGCGGGTCATCTTCTCCAGAGTCCCGGTGAAGACCACCGTCTTGCCGGAGAACGCCGCGGTGCTCGCGGACGCCTCCATCGGGGCGACCTGGACCTCCTTGAGCAGCGCCGACACGGCGGCGTCGTTGTGCGGCTCGGAGAAGAACGCGATCAGCGAGTCGGTCGCCACCGGGCCGATCTCGCCGTCGTCGGCGAAGACCCGGTAGGCGTCGCCGGGGCGCTGCTCGGCGGCCCGCGCGATCGCCGCGCGCACCGCGTCCAGGCTGCCGTAATGCGCGAGCAGGCTCGCGCGCTGGCTGGTGCTGAACCGGATCTTGCCGGCCTCCGTCGGCGCGGCCTCGCCCTCGTCGGTATCGCCCGCCTCCGCCGGAAGGCCGGCCTCGAGCAGCCGGTCGCGGGTGGTCGGCCCGATGCGCGGCACCGCGGAGAATTCGATCCAGTCCGGCCCGGCCTGCGCGTCGGCTGCGGCCCGCAACGCCTGCTTCAGGGCGGAAAAATCCGAGAACCGCTTGGCCAGCGCCTTGGCGGTCGACTCGCCGATGTCGGGTATGCCCAGCGCGAACAGGAAGCGGTTCATCGGCAGGCGGCGGCGCTCGGTGACCGCGGCGAGCAGGTTGTGGATCGCCTTGTCCTCCTCCTCGCCCTTCTTCTTCGTCGGCTTCTTCGGCGCCGGAGCCCCCTCCGCCCGGCGCTCCGCCGACAGGGCCTCGCGGCGCGCGACGATCGCCACCTTCAGCGGCTCGAACTCCAGGGTGAACAGGTCGGCGGGCTGGCGCACGAGGCCGGCCTCGAACAGCACCTCGATGTAGGTCTGTCCGAATCCTTCGAGGTCGAAGCCGTTGCGCGAGACGAAGTGCTTCAGGCGCTCGACGCCTTGCGCCGGGCAGATCAGCCCGCCGGTGCAGCGCCGCACCGCGTCGGGCTTGCCGGTGCGTGGGTTGATCTCGCGCACCGCCTTGCTGCCGCAGGCCGGGCAGGTCTCGGGGAAGACGAAGGGCCGGGCGTCGGCCGGGCGCTTGTCGAGTACCACGTCCATCACCTTGGGGATCACGTCGCCGGCCCGCAGCACCACAACGGTGTCGCCGACGCGGATGTCGCGGCCGTCGCGGATCGGCTCGCCGTCCCCGCCGACGCCCTTCACGTAGCCCTCGTTGTGCAGCGTCGCGTTCGAGACCACGACGCCACCCACCGTCACCGGGCGCAGCCGCGCGAGCGGGTTGAGCGAGCCGCTGCGGCCGACGTTGATGTCGATGCCCTCGACCACGGTGAACGCCTCCTGCGCGGCGAACTTGTGGGCCAGCGCCCAGCGGGGGCTGCGCGAGACGAAGCCGAGCCGCTTCTGCAGGGCGAGGTCGTCGACCTTGTAGACGACGCCGTCGATGTCGTAGCCGAGCGTCGGCCGGTCCGCCTCGATCGTCCGATAGTGCGCGATCATGCCGGCGGCGTCGGCGCAGGTGACGGTCAGCGGGTTCACCGGCAGGCCCCAGGCGCGAAACAGCGCCATCACCCCCGATTGCGTCCCCTCGAAGGGCGGCTCCACCTCGCCCCAGGCGTAGGCGAAGAACTTGAGCGGCCGCGCCGCCGTGATACCCGGGTCGAGCTGGCGCAGGGAGCCGGCCGCGGCGTTGCGCGGGTTGGCGAAGAGCGGTTTTCCCGCAGCCTCCTGGCGGGCGTTGATCGCGGCGAAATCCGCGTGCGAGAGGTAGACCTCGCCGCGCACCTCGCAGATTGCCGGCCAGCCGCTGCCGGCGAGCGCCTGCGGGATGTCCTCGACCGTGCGGGCGTTGGCCGTGACGTTCTCGCCGGTCTCGCCGTCGCCGCGGGTGGCGGCGGTGACGAGGCGCCCGTCCTCGTAGCGCAGGGACAGCGACAGCCCGTCGATCTTCGGCTCGGCGGTGAAGGCGAGCGGCGCCTCCGGCCGGTTCAGGAACCGGCGCACGCGGGCCACGAACTCCTCGACCTCCTCGTCGGCGAAGGCGTTGCCGAGGGAGAGCATCGGGACGGCATGGCGCACCTTGGCGAATTTTTCGGACGGCTTCGCGCCGACCGCCGTGCTCGCCAACCCGGTGCCGGCGAGATCGGGAACTTGCGCTTCCAGCGTCTCCAGCTCCCGGCGCAGGGCATCGTAGGCGGCATCCGAGATCTCGGGCGCATCCTCCTGGTGGTAGAGCCGGTCGGCCTCGGCGATCTCCGCGGAGAGGGCGGCGTGGCGCGCCCGCGCCGCGTCCGCGGTGAGCGTCGGGCTCGGCGCATTGGATTTTCGCGCGTCGAACTTCTCGGCGTCGGACTTCTCAGCGTCGGACTTGGTCGTGGCGGAGTTGGGCTTCGGCATCGGGCTCAGGACTTCCGCATTGGGCGATCGGGCTTCTAACCGATTTCCCCCCGGCCGAGATCACTTCCCGATCGAGCCGAAGCGTCGCGATGCACAGGGATCGCGCGTGGCTCGCGCGGCCGGGGCAGGATCAGCTCCGGGCGCCGCACCAGCGCCGCGGCCCCGAGCAGGACCAGCCCGGCGAGGATCGCGACCAGCGACAGGGGCAGCACCGGCATCAGCGCGCCGGAGGCCGCGCCGCCGGCGACGGAGCCGAGGTTCATCACCGCCATGAATACCTCGAACTGCGTCGCCGCGCCGGCGCGTCCGCGGCTCGCCTGCATCAGCGCCGGCACCAGGGCGACGATCAGCAGGCCGGGCAGGACGTTGGTGAAGCCGAGGATCAGCGGCCCGGCCGACCCGGCCAGGCCCGCCGCGATCAGGGCGGCGGTGGCGAGGAACGCGGCGGCGCTCGCCAGGAACAGAGCGCGCAGCGCCGGCAGCGGCCCGGCGCGGTCGCACCACGACCCGATGGCCACGGCACCCACCGTCCCGCCCGCGAAGGCGAGGCCGGCCTGGAGCCGCGACAGGGCGGCGGCATCCCAGCCCTGCGCCTGCACGAGGTCGACGGAGAACGGCAGCTCGAACAGCGCGAGCGCGGCATCGACCGCGAAGCACAACGCGACGAGCCGCAGGGCGTGCGGCCGGCGCAGGCCAAGGCCCAGCCGGCGCAGGAACCGCCCGAACGGCACGTTCCGCCCGGCGTCGGCGCCGACGCGGCGCGCCGACGAGAGGAAGGCGTCGCCCGGCGCCTCGCGCACCAGCAGGATCGGCAGGCTGGCGAAAATCGCGGCCGCGAGCAGGCACAGGGCTCCGAACCGGAACCCGTAGGCCGCGAGCAGCCAGCCGAACAGGCCGGCGCCGAGGCTGGTGCCGGCGACGAACCCGGCCCGGGTGCAGGCGCTCATCCGCCCGAGCTCGCCCTGTGGGACATGGTCCATCACCATCCGGTCGCAGGCGGTGTCGAGCAGGGCGGCGAAGGTGCTGTGGGCGAGGAACACGAGGCCGAGCGCCCCGAGCGACCGTTCGCCGGGCACCAGCAGCAGCCCGGCCAGCGCCAGGTGGCAGCCGAGGATCGCGAGCACGCTCCAGGCGCGGCGCCGCCCCATCGCGAACCCGCTCGCGCGATCGACCAGCGGCCCCCACAGGATCGGCTGGACCGTCCAGGGCAGGCCGGCGACGGCGAAGTGGAGGCCGACCTCCGCGCTCGACACGCCCTGCGCCGCCAGATGGTTGGCGAGCGCGGTGAGGGAGAATCCGGCGACCAGGCCCTGGTAGAGATAGGTGGCGAAGAACACGCCGTAGCGCGCCCTGCGATCCTGCAGGGTCGGCAGCCGAACCGACGACCGACCTGACGACCACCGTGCGGCCGCACCGGCTTGCGGACCCGGCCGCACGGGCGGATCCTCGCCGCCGCTCATCGCCGAAGGTCTTTCATTGCACGCGCACCCGCTCCGCCCCGATCCTACGACGGAAGCCGGCCGAACGCGCGCGCCTTTCGCTCCCCCCGCAGAGAGGGGAGCGAACAGCAGGTTTCCGGCGAAGGCATCATGAGCGACGGTTGGATCGTCACCGAACCCGGCCCCACCGATACGATCCAGATCTGGAGCGTCGACCTCGCCCTGTCCACGGATCGGCTCGCGCGCTGCGATGCCTGGCTTTCGCCCGCGGAGGCCGCCCGCGCCGGCCGCTTCCTCCGGGCGGAGGATCGCGACCGGTCCCGCGTGAGCCACGCGGCGCTCCGCCTGATCCTCGCCCATGCGCTCGGCGTGGCGGCCGAGGCGCTCGCCTTCGCGCCGGGGCCGGCCGGCAAGCCGGAATTGGCCGGGGCACAGGCGGGCGCGCTGCACTTCAACCTGTCGCATTCGGGCACACGCGCCCTCGTCGGGGTCTCGCCCAAAGCCGCGATCGGGGTCGACGTCGAGGCGCTGCGCCCGGTTCCCGACGCGTTGCGCATCGCTCGTGCGCATTTCGCGCGCGCGGAAGCCGAGGCGCTGGCAGCCCTGCGGCCCGAAGAAGTCGATGCGGCCTTCACCGGATTGTGGACACGCAAGGAGGCGGTGGTGAAGGCGCTGGGGGCTGGCCTGTCCCTGCCGCTCGACCACCTCGCCCTGACCCTGCCGCCGGCGCCGCCGCGCCTCGTCGCGATCGTCGGCGACGACCCCGAGGCCTGGAGCCTCCACCACCTCGAACCCGGCCCCGGCACGGTCGGCACCGCGGCGATCCGCGCAGCCGGCGCCACCATCGCCCGCTGCGCGCTGCCGGAGGATTGGCTGGACCGCCACCCGCGCTGAGCGTGCGAAACGGCGACCCCGTGCGAGATGCCGCTTGCGGCCGACCCTGGCCCCGGTTATACCCCCGCTCGCTGGCGAAGCCGCCGGCCGTCGGAGTGTAGCGCAGTCTGGTAGCGCACCACGTTCGGGACGTGGGGGTCGCAGGTTCAAATCCTGCCACTCCGACCAAAGTTTCCTTTCGGAAACGGGTCTTCCCGGCTCAGAGAGCATCAGCACAATCAAAGGTTTGCGCGAGAGCCGCGCAATCGGTTCGCCGCCGACCGGAAATGCCGGGACCTGTTCCACCTCAGCCTCTATCGCGAGATCGACACCGGCATCTCGATCGTCCGGAGGCGCGATGCGCTACGGGATCAAACGCCGCTCACCTGACCGGTATCTTTGGTCGAGCCGCGTGGAAGGCAATCGCGTGGCGGTCGTCATGGATTGACAGATCTCATATATTT
>NZ_VRVF01000048.1:0-38245 GCF_008040045.1 Methylobacterium sp. WL8
CGGGCGACAACGTGACCATGGACGTCACGCTGATCGTGCCGGTGGCCATGGAGGAGAAGCTGCGCTTCGCCATCCGCGAAGGCGGACGCACCGTCGGCGCCGGCGTCGTCGCCGCCATCAACGCGTAGTCGTCAGACAGACCGGCCCTTCGTCCTTCGGGACGAAGGGCCGGTCCCCGGACACAGCATCCGTCAGGGGACGATTGAGGGAAGGGCCCTCGCGCCCGCCCAACACGTTTCCGTCGAGGTTTAGGTCATGAACGGTCAAAATATCCGCATCCGCCTGAAGGCGTTCGATCATCGCATCCTGGATGCGTCCACCCGCGAGATCGTTTCCACCGCCAAGCGGACCGGCGCGACCATCCGCGGCCCGATCCCGCTGCCGACCCATATCGAGAAGTTCACGGTCAACCGCTCGCCGCACATCGACAAGAAGTCGCGCGAGCAGTTCGAGATGCGCACCCACAAGCGCGTCCTCGACATCGTTGATCCGACCCCCCAGACCGTGGACGCGCTGATGAAGCTCGACCTCGCCGCTGGCGTGGACGTGGAGATCAAGCTCTAAGCCCCGCCGGGTTTAGAGCTTACCGTTTCATCGCGCGAGGGAGACACCTTATGCGCTCAGGCGTCATTGCACAGAAGGTCGGCATGACCCGGATCTTCACGGAAGCGGGGGAACACGTTCCCTGCACCGTGCTCAAGATCGAACAATGCCAGGTGGTCGCCCACCGCACCGTCGAGAAGAACGGCTACGTCGCCGTCCAGCTCGGCGTCGGCAAGGCGAAGGTCAAGAACGTGTCGGCCGCCGAGCGTGGCCGCTTCGCGGTCGCCAAGGTCGAGCCGAAGCAGAAGATCGCCGAGTTCCGCGTGTCCGAGGACGCGCTGATCCCGGTGGGCGCCGAGATCACCGCCGACCACTTTATCCCGGGTCAGTTCGTCGACGTGACGGGCACGACCACGGGTAAGGGGTTCGCCGGCGGTATCAAGCGCTGGAACTTCGGCGGTCTGCGCGCCACCCACGGCGTGTCGATCTCGCATCGTTCGATCGGTTCGACCGGCGGCCGTCAGGACCCGGGCAAGACCTTCAAGAACAAGAAGATGCCCGGTCACATGGGCGTCGACCGGGTGACCACGCAGAACCTGCGCGTCGTCCGCACGGACGTCGAGCGCGGCCTGATCCTGGTCGAGGGTGCGGTTCCCGGCGTCGCCGGCGGCTGGATCCAGATCCGGGACGCGGTGAAGCGCAAGCTGCCCGCCGAAGTTCCGCAGCCCGGCAAGTTCCGTGAGAACGGCGCGTCCGCGGCCCCGCAATCCGCCCCCGAGGCGCCCGCTGCCGAGGAGAACGCGTGATGAAGCTCGATATCACCACCCTCGACGGCGCCGGCGCCGGTTCGGTGGAGCTCAACGAGGCCATCTTCGGCCTCGAGCCCCGCGCCGACCTGCTTCAGCGCATGGTGCGCTACCAGCTCGCCAAGCGTCGCGCCGGCACCCACGCCGTGCAGAACCGCTCGGACGTGAACCGGACCCGCAAGAAGCTCTACAAGCAGAAGGGCACCGGCAACGCGCGTCACGGCGCAGCGTCGGCTCCGCAGTTCCGCGGCGGTGGCCGTGCGTTCGGCCCGGTCGTGCGCGACCACGGCCACGACCTTCCGAAGAAGGTCCGCGCCCTTGCGCTCCGCCACGCCCTGTCGGCCAAGGCCAAGGCCTCGACCATCATCGTCGTGGACGACATCAAGATCGAGGACCACAAGACAAAGGGGCTCATCGAGCGCTTTGGCAAGATGGGTCTCTCGAACGCACTGATCATCGGTGGCGCGGAGGTCGACGAGAACTTCGGCCGCGCCGCCCGCAACATCCCGATGATCGACGTGCTGCCCGTGCAGGGTATCAACGTCTACGACATCCTGCGCCGCGACACGCTCGTGCTGACCCGCGCCGCGATCGACGCGCTGGAGGAGCGTTTCAAATGAGTGCCGATCCGCGCCACTACGATATCATTGTCTCCCCGGTCATCACCGAGAAGGCGACGAACCTCACCGAACAGAACAAGGTCGTCTTCCGGGTCGCCCCGAAGGCCACCAAGCCGCAGATCAAGGAAGCGGTCGAGAAGCTGTTCGACGTCAAGGTCACGGCGGTGAACACCCTCGTGACCAAGGGCAAGAAGAAGATCTTCCGCGGCATGCGCGGACAGCGTTCGGACGTGAAGAAAGCGGTCGTGACCCTCGCCGAAGGTGACACGATCGACGTCACGACCGGCCTCTGAGATAGACCGGGTAGGGATTTAAGCCGATGGCCTTGAAGACATTCAAACCGGTCACGCCGAGCCTCCGCCAGCTCGTGCTGGTCGACCGCCGTGAGCTATACAAGGGCAAGCCGGTGAAGGCGCTGACCGAGGGCAAGTCGTCCTCGGGCGGCCGCAACAACCTCGGGCGGATCACCGTCCGCTTCCGCGGCGGCGGCCACAAGCGCTCGCTCCGCCTCGTCGACTTCAAGCGTCGGTCGCAGCCGGGCGTGTCGGCGACCGTCGAGCGGATCGAGTACGATCCGAACCGCACGGCGTTCATCGCGCTGATCAACTACCCGGACGGCAAGCAGAGCTACATCATCGCTCCGCAGCGCCTGCAGCCGGGCGACAAGGTGATCTCGGGCGAGGGCGTCGACATCAAGCCGGGCAACGCCGGGCCGATCGGCGGCATGCCGGTGGGCACGATCGTGCACAACATCGAGCTGAAGATCGGCAAGGGCGGCGCGGTCGCCCGTTCCGCCGGCAACTACGCTCAGATCGTCGGGCGCGACCAGGGCTACGTGACGCTCCGCCTGAACTCGGGAGAGCAGCGCCTGGTCCACGGCCAGTGCTACGCGACGGTGGGTGCGGTCTCGAACCCGGACCACATGAACATCTCGCTCGGCAAGGCCGGGCGCAACCGGTGGCTCGGCAAGCGTCCGCACGTCCGCGGCGTCGCCATGAACCCGGTGGACCACCCGCACGGCGGCGGCGAGGGACGCACCTCGGGCGGCCGTAACCCGGTGACGCCCTGGGGCGTGCCGACCAAGGGGAAGAAGACCCGCTCGAACAAGCGGACCGACGTCTTCATCCTGTCCAGCCGCCACAACCGCAAGAAGTAACCATCATGGCACGCTCACTCTGGAAGGGGCCGTTCGTCGACGGCTACCTCTTCAAGAAGGCCGAGGCGGCTCGCGGGTCGAGCCGGAACGAGGTCATCAAGATCTGGAGCCGTCGCTCCACCATCCTGCCGCAGTTCATCGGGCTCACCTTCGGTGTGCACAATGGACAGAAGCACATTCCGGTCTACGTTTCCGAGGAAATGGTCGGTCACAAGTTCGGCGAGTTCTCGCCGACCCGCACCTTCCACGGCCACGCGGCCGACAAGAAGGCGAAGAGGCGCTGACATGGGCAAGCAAGCCACCCCCCGCGCGCTGCCCGAGAACGAGGCCAAGGCCGTCGCACGGATGCTCCGTGTCTCGCCCCAGAAGCTCAACCTCGTCGCGCAGATGATCCGCGGCAAGAAGGTCGAGTCGGCCCTCGCCGACCTCGAGTTCTCCCGCAAGCGCATCTCGACCGAGGTCAAGAAGTGCCTCGAGAGCGCGATCGCCAACGCCGAGAACAATCACGACCTGGACGTCGACGACCTCGTCGTCACCCAGGCCTTCGTGGGCAAGGCGCTGGTCCTGAAGCGCTTCCACGCCCGCGCCCGCGGTCGCGGCGCGCGCATCCTGAAGCCTTTCTCGAACCTCACCATCGTGGTTCGCGAAGTCCGCACCGCCGAAGCGGCCTGAGGAGAATCTGATGGGTCAGAAAGTCAACCCGATCGGCCTCCGGCTCGGCATCAACCGGACCTGGGATTCCCGCTGGTTCGCCGGCAAGACGGAATACGTGAAGCTGATGCACGAGGACGTCGCGATCCGCGCCGCCCTCATGAAGCAGCTCAAGCAGGCGGCGGTCTCCAAGATCGTCATCGAGCGTCCGCACCGGAAGTGCCGCGTCACCATCCACTCGGGTCGTCCGGGCGTGGTGATCGGCAAGAAGGGCGCCGACATCGAGAAGCTGCGCAAGCTGGTCAACACCATGACCAAGGCCGACGTAACCATCAACATCGTCGAGGTGCGGAAGCCCGAGATCGACGCCGTGCTGGTGGCCGACTCGATCGCCCAGCAGCTCGAGCGCCGCGTCGCCTTCCGTCGCGCCATGAAGCGTGCCGTGCAGTCCGCCATGCGCCTCGGCGCCGAGGGCATCCGGATCAACTGCTCCGGTCGTCTCGGCGGCGCCGAGATCGCCCGCCAGGAATGGTACCGCGAGGGCCGCGTGCCCCTGCATACGCTGCGCGCCGACGTCGACTACGGCACGGCGACCGCGTTCACGACCTACGGAACGTGCGGCATCAAGGTCTGGGTGTTCAAGGGCGAGATCCTCGAGCACGACCCGATGGCGCAGGATAAGAAGGCGCAGGAAGAGGGCGGCCGTTCGGGCGGTCGTCGCGAGCGCGACGGCGAGGGTGACCGCGGTCGCGGTCGCCGCGATCACGCCTAACCGCGCGATCGTCGACCCCCGAGCCAAGGAAGGTGTTGAGAGGCTGCCATGTTGCAACCCAAGAAGACCCGGTTTCGTAAGCAGTTCAAAGGTCGCATCTCCGGTGCGGCCAAGGGCGGCTTCGACCTGAATTTCGGCCAGTTCGGCCTGAAGGCGGTGGAGCCAGAGCGCATCACCGCACGCCAGATCGAGGCGGCCCGCCGCGCGATCACCCGTGAGATGAAGCGTCAGGGCCGGGTCTGGATCCGGATCTTCCCCGACGTTCCGGTCACGTCGAAGCCGACCGAAGTCCGCATGGGCTCCGGTAAGGGCGCACCCGAGTACTGGGCCGCCCGCGTCCACCCGGGCCGCATCATGTTCGAGGTCGACGGCGTCGCCGAGGACATCGCAAAGGAGGCGCTCCGTCTGGGCGCCGCCAAGCTGCCTATCCGCACGCGCGTCGTGCAACGCATCGCCGACTAAGGGAGGCAGATCATGAAGTCGTCACAGAGACAGTCGGATCTCGCCGCCCTGTCGCCCGATCAGCTGAGCGACGAGCTCCTGAACCTCAAGAAGGAGCAGTTCAACCTGCGCTTCCAGGGGGCCACTGGCCAGCTCGAGAACGTCGCCCGCGTCCGCGAAGTCCGTCGCGACATCGCCCGCGTCCGCACCCTGCAGCGTCAGAAGACGCTGCAGGCGACGTCGGCCTGAGGAGTTTCATCATGCCGAAGCGCGTATTGCAGGGCGTCGTCGTCAGCGACAAGGGCGAGAAGACCATCGTCGTCAAGGTGGAGCGTCGCTTCACCCACCCGGTGATGAAGAAGACCGTCCGCCGCTCGAAGAACTACCACGCTCACGACGAGGCGAACGCCGCCAAGGTCGGGGCTACGGTGTTCATCGAGGAGTGCCGGCCCTTCTCGAAGACCAAGACCTGGAAGCTCGTCGAGGGCGACGCCGCCCAGGCCGAGGCTCCCGCGGCGGCCTGAGGCCACCGACCCAACACCCGTCGAGCGCGTACGCGCGCCCGATGAGACCCTCCGTGCTCCTGCCCGTAGAGCTTGCACGAATCGTCGCCTTGCTGTAGGCGACCTTTCTTCGCGACAGATCAGCGGTGACCGGTTCTCCGGTTCCCCATCGACTGCGGTGACCGCGCCGGCGCTGAAAAAGCGCCGATAGCGCGGTCTGTCATATGAGCCGGGGACATCAGATCCCCATCAGGCGTCGTCCGCCGGGCAATACCGCCCGTGTGCGGAAACCCGCCTGAAACAAGGAAAGGTCACTCCTGTGATCCAGATGCAGACGAATCTGGACGTCGCCGACAACTCTGGTGCGCGTCGCGTGATGTGCATCAAGGTCCTCGGCGGGTCGAAGCGGCGCTATGCCGGCGTGGGCGACATCATCGTCGTGTCCATCAAGGAGGCGATCCCGCGCGGCCGCGTCAAGAAGGGCGACGTCATGAAGGCGGTGGTCGTGCGGACCGCCAAGGAAGTGAAGCGTCCCGACGGTTCGGTGATCCGCTTCGACAAGAACGCGGCCGTTCTGATCAACAACCAGAAGGAGCCGATCGGGACCCGCATCTTCGGGCCGGTGCCGCGCGAACTGCGCGCCCGCAACCACATGAAGATCATCTCGCTGGCTCCGGAGGTGCTGTGATGGCAGCCAAGATCAAGAAGGGCGACACGGTCGTCGTCCTCACCGGTCGCGACTCCGGTCGCACCGGCGAGGTCATCCAGGTGATGCCGAAGGACGACAAGGCGCTCGTCCGCGGGATCAACCTGGTGAAGAAGCACCAGAAGCAGTCCCAGAGCCAGGAAGGCGGCATCATCTCCAAGGAGGCCGCGATCCAGCTCTCGAACCTCGCGTTGCAGGACGCGAACGGCAAGCCGACCCGCGTGGGTTTCCGCATCCTCGAAGACGGTCGCAAGGTCCGCTTCGCCAAGTCCACGGGGGACCAGATCGATGGCTGAGGCCAACAAGGACGCCTACGTCCCGCGCCTGCGCACCCACTACGACGAAGTCATCCGCCAGAAGCTCATCGAGCAGTTCGGCTACAAGAACCCGATGCAGGTTCCCCGGATCGACAAGATCGTCATCAACATGGGCGTCGGCGAGTCCACCGCCGACTCCAAGAAGGCCGCCGTCGCCGCCGGCGACTTGGCGCTGATCGCCGGCCAGAAGCCGGTGATCACCAAGGCCCGCAAGCCGATCGCGACCTTCAAGGTCCGCGAGGGCATGCCGATCGGCTGCAAGGTCACCCTGCGCCGCCAGAAGATGTACGAGTTCATGGACCGCCTGGTCACGATCGCGCTGCCGCGCGTCCGCGACTTCCGCGGCCTGAACCCGAAGTCGTTCGACGGCCGCGGCAACTACGCCCTCGGGCTCAAGGAACACCTCGTGTTCCCGGAGATCTCGTACGACAAGGCCGAGCAGACCTGGGGCATGGACATCGTCGTCGCCACCACCGCCACCACCGACGAGGAGGCCCGCGCTCTGCTGGCCGCCTTCCAATTCCCGTTCCGGCAGTAGGCGTCCCTCGGGGCACCTAGACGCGGACACCGGAGGATAGACAATGGCAAAGAAGAGTTCAGTCGAACAGAACAACCACCGGAAGGAGCTGGTCAAGCGCTTCGCTGCGAAGCGCTCGGCCCTGCTCGCGACCGCCAACGACGAGTCCCTCGAGATGGAGGAGCGCTTCGAGGCGCGCCTCAAGCTCGCGGAGCTTCCCCGCAACTCGTCGCCGACCCGCGTCCGCAACCGGTGCGAGATCACCGGCCGGCCGCGTGCCTACTACCGCAAGATGGGCGTCTCGCGCATCGCACTGCGCGAGCTCGGGAACCGGGGTCTGATCCCGGGCCTCGTCAAGTCGAGCTGGTAAGGAGGCACCCATGGTCAACGATCCCGTGGGCGATATGCTCACCCGCATCCGCAACGGCCAGATGCGCCGTCGCAACGTGGTCTCGACGCCCGGCTCACGCCTGCGCGCCAACGTCCTGAACGTGCTGAAGTCGGAAGGCTACATCCGCGACTTCGCGACCACCGACCTCGGCAACGGCCGGACGGAGTTCGCGATCGAGCTGAAGTACTATGACGGCCAGCCCGTCATCCGCTCGATCCAGCGCGTGTCGAAGCCCGGCCGCCGCGTCTACTCGGCCGTCGGAGACCTGCCGCGCGTCGCCGACGGCCTCGGCGTCACCATCGTGTCCACCCCGCAGGGCGTCATGGCCGACCACGAGGCGCGCGAGCGCAACGTCGGCGGTGAAGTGCTCTGCAAGGTGTTCTGATCCCCGGATAAGGAGAGAGGCAGATGTCTCGCGTAGGCAAGAAGCCCGTCCCCGTTCCGGCCGGCGTCACGGCGTCGGTCACGGGTCAGACGGTGAAGATGAAGGGCTCGAAGGGCGAGCTCGAGTTCGTGGTTCCCTCGCTCGTCCTGGTGGCGTTGGAGGACGGCGCCGTCACGGTGACCCCGAAGGACCAGTCCAAGGCGGCCCGTTCGCTCTGGGGCACCTCGCGGGCCCAGGTCGCGAACCTCGTCGAGGGCGTGTCCAAGGGCTTCGAGAAGAAGCTCGAGATCACCGGCGTCGGCTATCGCGCCGCGATGGCCGGCAAGGCGCTCAAGCTCTCGCTCGGGTACAGCCACGACATCGAGTACCAGATCCCGGCCGGCATCACGATCGTGACGCCCAAGCCGACGGAGATCACCATCTCCGGCATCGACCGCCAGGTCGTCGGCCAGGTCGCCGCGGAAATCCGCGACTACCGCGGCCCCGAGCCCTACAAGGGCAAGGGCGTCAAGTACGCCGGCGAGTTCATCTTCCGCAAGGAAGGCAAGAAGAAGTAAGGGGGCTGAGACATGTCACGCAAACTCGAAGCCCTCGACCGCCGCAAGGCGCGGGTGCGCCGGGCGCTCCGCGCCTCGGCCAACGGCAGGCCGCGCCTGTCGGTGTTCCGCTCGTCGAAGCAGATCTACGTCCAGGTCATCGATGATGCGGCGGGCGTCACGCTCGCTGCCGCCTCGTCGATCGACAAGGGCCTGCGCGCCGACCTGAAGACCGGCGCCGACATCGCCGCCGCGTCCGCAGTCGGCAAGCTCGTCGCCGAGCGCGCCAAGGCTGCCGGCGTCTCGAAGGTCGTGTTCGACCGCTCGGGCTACCAGTACCACGGCCGGATCAAGGCTCTGGCCGACGCCGCCCGCGAGGGTGGCCTCGACTTCTAAATCTCGGCGGTGCGGAGGCGGCTCGCCCGCCTCCGTCGATGACGAATCAAGCGAGCGGGCCCGCCGCCTGCGCCAGTGAGATGAAACGGGAACAACATGGCACGTGAACGTGAAGGCGGTGGCCGCGGCCGCCGCGACGACCGCGAGGAGCGCGACAGCGAGTTCGTGGACAAGCTCGTCCACATCAACCGCGTCGCCAAGGTGGTGAAGGGTGGCCGTCGCTTCGGCTTCGCCGCCCTCGTCGTCGTCGGCGACCAGAAGGGCCGCGTCGGCTTCGGCCACGGCAAGGCTCGCGAAGTCCCCGAGGCGATCCGCAAGGCGACGGAAGCCGCCAAGCGCGGCCTCGTCCGCATCTCGCTCCGCGAGGGCCGGACGCTGCACCACGACGTGCAGGGCCGTCACGGCGCCGGCAAGGTGATCCTCCGCGCGGCGCCCCAGGGTACCGGCATCATCGCCGGCGGCCCGATGCGCGCCGTCTTCGAGACGCTGGGCATGCAGGACGTCGTGGCCAAGAGCCTCGGCTCCTCGAACCCCTACAACCTCGTGCGCGCCACCTTCGAGGCGCTCAAGAACGAGGACAGCCCGCGCTCCGTCGCCGGTCGTCGCGGTCTCAAGGTGTCCACGCTCCAGGCGCGGCGCACCGATGCGGACCCGTCCGACCAGTCCGAAGCCGCAGTCGCGTAAGGGGAGGGCAGCATGGCTAGCAAGACTGTCCGCGTCGAGCAGATCGGTTCGCCGATCCGCCGCGAGGCCTCCCAGCGTCAGACGCTGGTGGGCCTGAAGCTGAACAAGCTTCACCGTGTCTCCGAGCTCGAAGACACCCCCGCCGTTCGCGGCATGATCCGAAAGGTCGCGCATCTCGTGCGCGTCCTCGACGACGCGGCTTGAGGAGGGCGCGATGAAGCTCAACGAAATCCGCGACAACGAAGGCGCAACCAAGAACCGGATGCGCGTCGGCCGGGGCATCGGCTCCGGTAAGGGCAAGACCGCAGGGCGCGGCGTGAAGGGTCAGAAGGCCCGGACCGGCGTGGCCATCAAGGGCTTCGAGGGCGGCCAGATGCCGCTTCACCGTCGCCTGCCGAAGCGCGGCTTCAACAACCTGTACTCGACCGACCTCAACGAGGTGAACGTCGGCCGCGTCCAGCAGGCGATCGACGCCGGCCGTCTCGACGGCGCCGCGACCGTGACGGTCGGGGCCTTGGTCCAGGCCGGGATCATCGCCCGTCCCCGTGACGGCGTGAAGCTGCTCGGTGTCGGCGAGCTCACCGCGAAGGTCGCCTTCGAGGTGACCCGGGCGTCGAAGTCGGCGGTCGAAGCGGTCGAGAAGGCCGGCGGCAGCGTCGTCGTCGCCTACGGCGCCGGCGTCTCGGTCCGCGGCAAGGGCGGCAAGGACTTGGGCGGCAAGGGCGAGGCGACCGCCTGAGCGCGGTTGCCTCTCCGTCACCGACCCCTTAAGTCGAAGCCTCGAGCGGCGGCCCATGCGACCTCGCATGTGGCCGCCGCTCCCGTTTTCAGGGATGCCCCGCGGCACCCTCGTGACCCATCATCAGGACACAGGCCATGGCCTCAGCCGCCGAGCAGCTCGCCGCGAACCTCAATTTCGGTGCCATCGCCAAGGCCGATGAGCTCAAGAAGCGCATCTGGTTCACCTTGGGTGCACTCGTGGTGTTCCGGCTCGGGACCTACATCCCGATCCCCGGCATCGATCCGGAGCAGTTCGCGCGGAACTTCCAGAGCCAAGCCGGCGGCGTGCTCGGGCTGTTCAACATGTTCTCCGGCGGTGCCGTGGAGCGCATGGCGATCTTCGCGCTCAACATCATGCCCTACATCTCGGCCTCGATCATCATCCAGCTCCTCACCTCGGTGATCCCGAGCCTCGAGACGCTGAAGAAGGAGGGCGAGTCCGGCCGGAAGGTCATCAACCAGTACACCCGCTACCTCACCGTAGTGCTGGCGCTGGTCCAGTCCTGGGGCATCGCCGTGGGGCTACAGAGCTCGAGCGCGGCGATCGATCCCGGCCCGTTCTTCCTCGCCTCCACCGTGATCACGCTGACCGGCGGCACGCTGTTCCTGATGTGGATCGGCGAGCAGATCACCTCGCGCGGCATCGGCAACGGCTCGTCGCTGATCATCTTCGCCGGCATCGTCGCCCACCTGCCGACCGCCATCATCGGCGCGCTCGAGCTGTCGCGCACCGGCGCGCTGTCCTCTGCGGTGATCCTCGGCGTCGGCGTCGCCGCGATCGGCCTCGTCTACTTCATCGTGTTCATGGAGCGCGCCCAGCGCCGCCTTCTGATCAACTACCCGAAGCGCCAGGTCGGCAACCGAATGTACGAGGGCCAGACCTCGTTCCTGCCGCTGAAGCTCAACACCTCGGGCGTGATCCCGCCGATCTTCGCCTCGTCGCTGCTGCTGCTGCCGGCTACCGTGGCGAGCTTCTCGGCCAACCAGGGCACGGGCTTCCTCTCGACGGTGACGACTTATCTCGGCCACGGGCGGCCGCTCTACATGGCGCTCTACGCGGCGCTGATCATCTTCTTCGCGTTCTTCTACACCGCGGTCGTGTTCAACCCGCAGGAGACCGCAGACAACCTGAAGAAGCATGGCGGCTTCATCCCGGGCATCCGCCCGGGCGAGCGCACCGCCGCCTTCATCGACAAGGTTCTGACGCGCATCACCCTGATCGGCGCCCTCTACCTCACCTTCGTCTGCCTGGTGCCCGAGATCATCGCCTCCTACGCCTCGGCGAGCCTCGGCTTCGGCGGCACGTCGCTGCTCATCGTGGTCTCGGTGACGATGGACACGGTGGCCCAGATCCACGGGCATCTGATGGCGCACCAGTACGAGGGCCTCGTGAAGAAGGCCAAGCTGCGCGGTGCTTCGACGACCCAGCGACGGCGCTGAACGGCCGCGTTCGGCGACACGAGAGACACAATCGCCGGAATGACGGGCGGACGGCGATTTGTCGCTCGCCCGCCCGGTGGAAGCCGCTACAAGACGACCCCGACGCGGAACGATGTCGCCAAGGCATCGCCGCACGGCACCGAGCCCTGAGAGACGGGCAGGGACGAGGACAACGCCAATGCGGATCATTCTGCTCGGACCACCCGGCGCGGGGAAGGGGACACAGTCCGAGCGGATCGTCGCGCGGTTCGGCATCCCGCAACTCTCCACCGGCGACATGCTGCGGGCCGCGGTCGCGGCCGGCACCCCGGTCGGCCTTCAGGCGAAGGCGGTGATGGAGAGCGGCGGGCTCGTGTCCGATGCGATCGTCGTCGGGATCGTCGCGGACCGGATCGAAGAGCCTGACGCGCGCGGCGGCTTCATCCTCGACGGGTTCCCCCGCACCGTCGAGCAGGCCAAGGCCCTCGACGTGATGCTGAAGGAAAAGGGCCTGCGGCTCTCGACCGTGATCGAGTTCAAGGTCGACGAGGCGGCCCTGGTCGGCCGCATCGCCAAGCGCGCCGAGGAGACGGCGGCCCGCGGGCAGCCGGTGCGCAAGGACGACACGCCGGAGGTGTTCGCTTCCCGGCTTGAAGCCTACCGCATCCAGACCGCGCCGCTCTCGGCCTATTACGAGCGTGCCGGGATGCTCGAGACGGTGGACGGCATGGCACCGATCGGGTCGGTGACGGAATCGTTGATGACGATCCTCGAGTCGCATCGGGAAGGCGTAACCTCCTGACGTTCTTATCTCCAGGACCCGCGACCATGATCTCTCATTCGGCCCGGGCGTTCCTCGCCACTCTGACGTTGACGGTGGGTCTCGCGCCGGTGACGGCGTTCGCCGGCCCGGCGCAGTCGTACCAATACGAGCGGCGCACGACGGGCCGGATGTGCCGGCCGCCGTTGAAGTTCGCGGCCGGAGCCTGCGTTCGGCGCTGCCCGGCGGGCTTTCGTGACAACGGCGGCTATTGCCGCCAGCTCAGCCAGCGCTTCTGACGTCGCCGCCGGGACACCGAAGCCCGGCGCCTCGGCACCGGTCCGATCGGCGCTTCTTATCGTCCTTGCCGTTGACATCGGGATCGGCCCGCGCTAGCAGGCCGGTCTTCGTCTGCACAGCCGTTGGTCCGAGGTGCCCTTAAAGGGGCGGCCGCGGGCCGATTTGTCGTTGACGGGCGTGCAAGGGCCGGCCTCCACCGGACGCGCGCTTTCTCGATCACACGGCCCGGGCGGACGCCCGCGCGCCACATGGAGCATGACCTTGGCCCGTATCGCCGGCGTTAACATCCCGACCAACAAGCGCGTCGTCATCGCGCTCCAGTACATCCACGGCATCGGCGCGAAGAAGGCCGAGGAGATCACGGGGAAGGTCGGCATCCCGGCCGAGCGCCGCGTGAACCAGCTCACCGACGCCGAGGTGCTGCAGATCCGCGAGACGATCGACCGCGACTACCTCGTCGAGGGCGACCTGCGCCGCGACGTGTCGATGAACATCAAGCGCCTGATGGACCTCGGCTGCTACCGCGGACTGCGCCACCGCCGCAACCTGCCGGTCCGCGGCCAGCGCACGCACACCAACGCGCGCACCCGCAAGGGCAAGTCGAAGCCGATCGCCGGCAAGAAGAAGTAAGTTTTCGACATTCGGAGGCAGCGCGCCGCGCTGCCCCCGTTTCATCGTGCCGCGCGTCCCCGATCGGATGCCGGCGTGACGGGTCGGTGCTCCGCAGGCGCCCCGGCTGAACTCCAAAACATCCCGAGCACCTGGAATTACGGGTGCGCTTGAAGGACGAGAGACACAGATGGCCAAGGAACCGACCCGCGTCCGCCGGCGCGAACGCAAGAACATCGTCTCGGGCGTGGCGCACGTCGCCGCCTCGTTCAACAACACGATGATCACCATCACCGACGCGCAGGGCAACACGATCTCGTGGTCCTCCTCGGGCGCCATGGGCTTCAAGGGCTCGCGGAAGTCGACCCCCTACGCCGCGCAGGTCGCCGCCGAGGACGCCGCCCGCAAGGCCGCCGAGCACGGCATGCGCACCCTCGAGGTCGAGGTTTCCGGCCCCGGTTCGGGCCGCGAGTCGGCGCTCCGCGCCCTCCAGGCCGCGGGCTTCACCGTGACCTCGATCCGCGACGTCACCTCGATCCCGCACAACGGTTGCCGTCCGCGCAAGCGTCGGCGCGTCTGAGGAGGCCGGAGACACACGTGGCGAATTCGAAGATCCTTCCGGGCGTCAAGCGCTGGGGCGTCGGCGACCTCACGGTCACCGTGCTCAACGACGGGTGGTTCCAGGGATCCCTCGATCTCGTCACGGGTATCTCGAAGGACGAGGCCGGCGCGCTGCAGCGGGCCGGCTTCCGTACCGAAGCGCCGCGGGTGACGCTCAACGCGTTCCTCGTCACCGGCCCCGGCCGCAAGCCGGTGATGATCGACACGGGCTATGGCGCGTTCGGTCCGCCGACCATGGGCCGCGTGTCCGAGGCGCTCGCCGTCGCCGGCGTGAGCCCCGACGAGATCGAGACGATCCTCGTCACGCATTGTCATCCCGACCACGTCGGCGGCCTGCTCGCCGGCGGGAAGGCCGCCTACCCGAACGCGGAGATCGTGCTGCATTCGGACGAGGCGAAGCACTGGCTCCCCGACGCGGCGCTCGCCGCCGCGCCGGACGGGGCCAAGCCGTATTTCGAGAACGCGCGCAAGGCCCTGGCACCCTATGCCGGCCGGATGCGCGAGCAGTCCGGCGGCGAGGTGCTGCCGGGGATCACGGCGGTCCACCTGCCCGGCCATACGCCGGGCCATTGCGGCTTCCGGATCGTTTCGGGGGACAAGTCGCTGCTGGTGTTCACGGATGTGGTGCACCTGCCCGCGATCCAGTTCAAGCAACCGGAGGCGGGCGTCGGCTTCGATGTCGACGGCGACCAGGCGCGGGCGACGCGCAAGGCGATCCTTGCGGATCTCGCGGCCGACGGCACCCGCATCGCCGGCTCGCATCTCGAATTCCCGGCCGTCGGCTTCGTGGCGCGGGACGGGGATGGATACCGGTTCGTGCCGGAGCTCTGGGTCGCCGACGAGGCGTAGGCCCGGAGCCATCATTTTAGGGACCGACCGGGGCTGGGGGCAGCATCGTTCGGCCGAAGCGCGGACCCGGACGTCGCGGGCTCGTGCGTCAGGAGAGGTAGGATCGTGGTCATTCAGAAGAACTGGCAAGAGCTGATCAAGCCCAACAAGCTGCAGGTCTCGACCGGCGACGACCCGAAGCGGGTCGCCACCGTCGTCGCCGAGCCGTTGGAGCGCGGCTTCGGCACGACGCTCGGCAACTCCCTGCGCCGGGTGCTGCTGTCGTCCCTCCAGGGCGCGGCCGTGACCTCGGTCCAGATCGACGGCGTGCTGCACGAGTTCTCCTCGATCCCGGGCGTCCGCGAGGACGTCACGGATATCGTCCTGAACATCAAGACGATCGCCATCCGTTCGCAGACCGACGCCCCGAAGCGCATGACCCTGCGCAAGACCGGCCCCGGCCTCGTCACCGCCGGCGACATCGGCACGGTCGGCGACATCCAGATCCTGAACCCCGACCTCGTGATCTGCACGCTCGACGACGGCGCCGAGATCCGGATGGAGTTCACCGTCGCCACCGGGAAGGGCTACGTTCCGGCCGAGCAGAACCGCCCCGAAGACGCGCCGATCGGCCTGATCCCGGTGGACGCGCTGTTCTCGCCGGTGACCAAGGTCAGCTATCGCATCGAGACCACCCGCGAGGGCCAGGATCTCGACAAGGACAAGCTGACGATGACGGTCGAGACCAACGGCGCGGTGTCGCCGGAGGATGCGCTCGCCTACGCCGCGCGCATCATCCAGGACCAGCTCCAGGTGTTCGTGAACTTCGAGGATCCCCGCAAGGAGGAGGCCGCCCCGCTCGCGCCGCAGCTGCCCTTCAACCCGGCTTTGCTCAAGAAGGTCGACGAGCTGGAGCTCTCGGTCCGTTCGGCGAACTGCCTGAAGAACGACAACATCGTCTACATCGGCGACCTCATCCAGAAGTCGGAGGGCGAGATGCTGCGCACCCCGAACTTCGGCCGCAAGTCGCTCAACGAGATCAAGGAAGTGCTCGCCGGCATGGGCCTGCACCTCGGGATGGACATCCCCGGCTGGCCGCCGGAGAACATCGAGGATCTCGCCAAGCGCTTCGAAGAGCACTACTGAACCGAAGCCGGTTCGGTCCCAACCCGGCGGTGTGTCGCCGCCGGGTCAGGACCGTCGAAAAAAAGAATCCCGCCGCGGGGTCATGCGGACCAACGAAGACGCCCCGCTCACGGGGCATCCGGCCGTACCGTGGCACGGCGGCCGGAGACATAAAGAAGGGCCAAGCACATGCGTCACGGATTTCGCGGTCGTCGTTTCAACCGCACCACCGAGCACCGCAAGGCGATGTTCGCCAACATGTCCGCCGCGCTGATCAAGCACGAGCAGATCATCACCACGCTCCCGAAGGCCAAGGACCTGCGTCCGGTCATCGAGAAGCTGATCTCGCTCGGCCGCATCGACAGCGTCCACACCCGCCGTCTGGCGATGTCGCAGATCCGCGACCACGACATGGTGAAGAAGCTCTTCACGGTGCTGGGCCCGCGCTACACCGCCCGTCCAGGCGGCTACTGCCGCATCATGAAGGCTGGCTTCCGCAAGGGCGACAACGCCCCGCTCGCCGTGATCGAGTTCGTCGATCGCGACGTGACGGCCCGCGGCAAGGATTCCGGCCCTGTGCTGGGCGGCGAGAGCGAAGCGGCCTGATCGGCGGCATCCCAGTCAAGATCGATCGAAAGGCGGCCTTCAGGCCGCCTTTTTCGTTTCGGGTTTAGTGCTTCCCTCAGGCGCCGGGGCCGTCGCCGAGCAGGGACGAGACCCGGCGGGCGAGCTCGGCCGACTGGAACGGCTTCGTCAGCACCGGCAGGTCGTGCGGGATCTCGACCGCCTCGGCATGCCCGGTCACGATCAGCACCGGAACCTCTGACCAGCGGCTGCGGACTTCCGCGGCGAGCTCGACGCCGGTCATGCCGGGCATCGCCAGGTCTGCGACGACGAGGTCGAAGCGGCGCTGCTCCATCAACGCGAGCGCGGCCGCCCCGTCCGCGGCCTCGATCTCGTCGTAGCCGAAGCCGTTGAGGAACGATGCCGTGACGTGGCGGACCTCGGCGTCGTCGTCCACCACCAGGATCGCGGCCGCCCGCGCGGCGACCGGCGCACTCGCGGTGTCGGCTTCCTCGGCCGCCACGAAAGCCGAGGCCTCCGGCAGGGCGAGGTCGACGCGGGTCCCGTGCCCGACGCGGCTCTCGATCCGCAGGCGGCCGTGCGATTGCTGGGCGAGGCCGAACACCATCGCGAGGCCGAGGCCGGTGCCCTGGCCGACGGCCTTGGTGGTGAAGAACGGCTCGCAGACCCGCGCCAGGATCTCGGGCGGTATGCCCTCGCCGGAATCGCTCACGGACACGCCGACATACGCGCCCGGGCTCAGGTCAGGGTCGTCCTCGATCGTCAGGGCCTCGGTCTCGACGACGATGGTGCCGCCCTCGCGCATGGCGTCGCGGGCGTTGATGCAGAGGTTCAGGATCGCGAGCTCGAGCTGGTCCGGGTCGACCTGGGCGGGGCCAAGGTCGGCGCCGAGACGGGTCTCGACCGCGACGAGGCCGCCGAGGCTGCGAGAGAGCAGTGCCGACATGCCCTCGACCAGGGCGTTCACGTCGGTGGGCCGGGCGCGCAGGTCGTTGGCGCGGCTGAAGCTCAGCAGGCGCTTGGTCAGCGAGGCACCGCGCTCGGCCGCACCCCGGGCGTTCTCGATCAAGCGCAGCACGCGCGGCTGCTCCTGCACCTTGGGGGCGGCGAGTTCGAGGCTGCCGAGGATCGCGGTTAGCAGGTTGTTGAAGTCGTGCGCGATGCCGCCGGCCAGGGTCCCGAGCGCCTGCATCTTGTCCGACTGGCGCAGGCGCGCCTCGAACCCCTTCTGCTCGGTGATGTCCCGCTCGATGGTGGCAAGATGCGCGACCCCGCCGGCCGGCCCGCGGATCGGCACGCGGACCACGTGGCTCCAGCGTTCGGCGCCGAGCGGCCCTTCCGCCGACACCACGTCGCCGACCTCGCCCGAGCGGATCGCGGCGGCGTCGGCCTCGGCGCTCTCGTCGGCGCGGGCGACGGCCAGCTCGGCCTCGCTCCGGCCGAGGCAGGTCGCCACGTCGAGGCCGAGGAGCGCGGCCTTCCGCGCGTTGAGGCGCAGGAAGCGCCCCTCCGCGTCCTTGAACGAGATCGCGTCGTCGGAATGGTCGAGGAGGCCGCGCAGCAGGGCCCGCTCGGTGGCGAGCTCGCGCCCGAGGGCATGCCGCTCGAAGGCGTTGCGCACGGTGCCGCGCAGCAGGTCCGCGTCCCAGGGCTTGGCGACGTAGCCGCTGATGCCGCCCCGGTTCAGCGCGCCGATCACGGCGGAGATGTCGGCGTATCCCGTGAGTAGGATCGCCTGGGCCTCGTGGAAGCCGCGCATCTCGGAGAGCATCGCGTCGCCGGCCATGCCCGGCATGCGCTGGTCGGAGAGGACGACGGCGATGTCGGGGTCGTCGCGCAGGATGGCGAGGGCGTCCGCGGGCTTCGTCGTGGTGACGACGCGGTAGGTGTCCTCGAACAGGTCCTCGAGGGCGATCAGGATGTCCGGCTCGTCGTCGACGGCCAGGATCGTGCCTCTGGTCATACGGTCGCCGTCTGCCTCGGAATCCCGATCACGAAGCAGGCCCCGCCTCCGGGAGCCGTCTCCACCGTGAGCGAGCCGCTATGCGCCTGAACCACGCTGTAGGCAATCGCGAGGCCGAGGCCGGTGCCGGCTCCGACCGGCTTCGTCGTGAAGAACGGCTCGAAGATCTTTTCGCGCAGGTCCTCGGGTATCCCCGGGCCGGTATCGCTGATCCGGATCAGGTCGGTCTCTGGGGTCGTCTCCGTGACGACGTGGATCTGCCCGCCCTCGGGCATCGCGTCGGCGGCGTTGCCGAGGATGTTCATCACCACCTGGTTGAGCAGGGCAGGGGTGCAGTGGATCTCGGGCCGGCCCAAGAAGGTGCGTTCGACGGTGATGCGCCCGCCGAGCTTGTGCTGGATCAGCGCGAGCACGGTCTCGATCGCCTCGGGCACGTTGACCAGCGAGCGCTCGCCTTCGTCGAGCCGCGAGAACTTGCGCAGGTTCAGGACGAGATCCTGGATGCGGGTGAGGCCCATGCGCATCGCGCCGACGCGGTCGCGCGCCTTGGCGAGCCCCTTCTGCGCCGCGGGGTCGGTCTCGGGCATCGGCAACGCGGCGAGCACCCGCTCGACGGTGCCCTGATGCGCGAGGATGAAGGCCAGCGGATTGTTGATCTCGTGGGCGATGCCGGCGACGAGCTCGCCGAGCGAGGCCATCTTGGCGGCCTGGACGAGTTTGGCCTGGGCGTCGGTGAGCTTGCGGTTGGCGAGCGCAAGGTCGGCGTTGGCGCGCTCCAGCGCGTCGGCCAGCCGCGCGCGGGCCTCGGCTGCTTCGGCTTCCGCGCGCGCCCGCTCAACCGCCTGCTGCCTTGCGCCGAACTCGCCGGCGATGCGGCGGTCGTCCTCCTCCAGGAAGCGGCGGCGCACCAGCCCGCGCACCCGCAGCGCCAGGACCTCGGCGTCGGATTTCGAGACCACGTCGTCCGCGCCGGCCGCGTAGGCCTGGACGAGGAAGTCCTTGGGCGGGTTGCTGCCGGCGATCCCGACGAGATGGAAGCCGGCACCCGCGACCCGGGCGCCGCGACGCTGGTCGATCGTGCGGCACAGGGCGAGGCCGTCGAAGGTCGGCCCGAGCAGATCGACGGTGACGCAGTCGAAGGCCGTCGCCTCGCCCTCGGCGTCGAGGGCGGCGAGCGCCTCCTCCGCCCCCGCGCCGACGGTGACCGCGTGTCCGTCCTGGCTAAGCAGGCCGGCCAGGAAGGTGCGGTAGGTGGCGCTGCCGTCGATCACCAGCACGCGGCCGCGCCGGAAGGCCGCCGCCGACGGCGTCTCCCCGGCGCCGGGCGCCACGCTGCCGAGCCGCTCGCGCAACAGGGCACGGATGCGCAGGATCAGCAGGTCGCGGTCGCCGGATTTGGCGACGTAGGCGTCGGCGCCGCTCTCCAGGCCCTGCCGCTCGCCGTCGCGGGCGCCGGTGAGCATCAGCAGGGGGAGGGCGCGGGTGCGCAGCGACAGCCGGAGCTGGCGCGTCAGCTCGTCGCCGTTCATGCCGGGCAGGTGGTAGTCTGCCACGACGAGGTCGGGCAGGCCGTGGTTGAGGTGATCCAGTGCCGCCTCCGCGGTGGCACAGCGCTCGACCCGGAAGCCATGGCTCTCCAGCAGCAGGCGCAGCTCCAGCGCCTGCGTCTCCGAATCCTCCACCAGGAGGATGCGGGCGGGCTCCGTCGCGGTGGCGGCATCGGCGTTCATGCTGGCCGGTCCGGCCAGGCGCCGGGCGAGGTGGCGGGCATGGCAGGAGGCATGGCGAGCCGCAAGAGGTGGGCGGCGATGCGGTCGAGGGGCAGGACCGCGCGGGCGGCCTTGAGGCGCACGGCCGCCGCCGGCATGCCGTAGACCACGGCGGTGCTCTCGTGCTCGGCCACCGTCTGCGCGCCGGCGGCGTGCATGTCGAGGAGGCCGAGCGCCCCGTCCTCGCCCATGCCGGTGAGCAGCACGCCGAGCCCCGAGGCGCCGGCCTGACGCGCGACGGAGCGGAACAGCACGGTCGCCGCCGGACGCTGGCCCGAGACCGGCAGGCTGTCGAGAAGGCGCAAGGTCCGGCCGGGCCCGTATTCGAGGTGCCGGTCGCCCGGCGCGACGTAGACCCGGCCGGGCTCGGCCCGCTCGCCGTCGCGGGCGACCGAGACGGGCATCGGAACGACGCCGTCGAGCCAGCTCGCGAACCCGTCCATGAAGGCCGCACCCATATGCTGGACGACCAGCACCGGCAGCGGGAACGTCTCGGGCAGGGCGCCGATCACCCGGGCGAGGGCCGGCGGGCCGCCGGTCGAGGCGGCGATCGCCAGCACCGTCGGCGGCAGGGACGCCGCGGACGCGAGTATCGCCGTCGCCGGGCTGCGCCCGAGCCATACGGTGCCGATCGGGCGGCGGCGGATCACCGGGACCTGCGCCATGATGCGCAGTTGCGTGCAGATCTCGCCGGCCACCGCGTCATAGCCGGCATGGGTCGTCGCCACCGGCTTCTCGACCACCGAGAGCGCGCCGGCCCGCAGGGCGTTCATCGAGATGCGCAGCGAGGAATCCTCGACCGCGTCGGCGATCACCACGATCGGCGTCGGGTGCTCGGACATGATGCGACGGGTGGTCTCCAGCCCGTCGATGCCGGGCAGCCGGATGTCCATCGAGATCACGTCGGGCCGGACGCTGTCGATCGCGGACAGGGCCTCCTCCCCCGACGCGACGGCGGCGACGCAGGCCAGGCGCGGATCGCGCGAGAGGATGTGGCGCAGCAGCTCGCGCACCACCAAGCTGTCCTCGACGAGCATGACGCGGACCGGATCGCTCACAGCAGCTGCCCGATCGTGTCGAGGAGCTGGCGCTGGTCGAACTTCTGCTTGGTCAGGTAGGCGTCGGCGCCGAGATCGAGGCCGCGGGCGACGTCGGCCGCGTCGCCGCGCGAGGTCATCAGCACCACCGGCAGGCGTGCGAACCGGCTCTCGGCACGGATCGCGCCGAGCAGGCCGAAGCCGTCGAGCCGCGGCATCTCCACGTCGGCGAGCACGAGGTCGAAGACCTCGATGTCGGCGTGCAGGCGGTCGAGGGCGTCCTGCCCGTCGACGCACACGACCACGCGATAGCCGGCGGCTTCCAAGATGCCCTTCTCCAAGGTGCGGGTGGTGATCGAGTCATCGACGACGAGAATGGTCGCGCGGTGTTTCGAACGTGGCGCCTCCCCCAACGTTCCGCCGGGTCCTGCGGCGGAGTCGACCGGCGACGCCGCCGCGCCGACGAGGCCCGCCCGGGCGGCGAGCCCGTCGGGATCGAGCACCAGGGCCGGCACGTCGCCGGGCAGCACGACGGTGCCGGCGACGAGGCCGGAATCGCCGCCGACCGGCGGGGCCGGCAGCACGAGGAGCGTGCGCACGTCGCGGAGCGCGTCGACGGACAGCGCGAACCGGCGCCCGCCGGCCCGCACCAGGATCGCGGTGAGGTGCGGGCTCGCGGACGCGCCGCCGCCGAGGATCTCACCCAGCGCGACGATCGGGAAGGTCTCCTCGGTACCGGAGGGGTTCGGGACCCGCAGCACCGGGCGGCCCATCGCCCGGGGCAGGGTGGACTGGTGGAGTCGCAGCAGGCGCTCCACCGCGGCTCCGGGCAGCGCATAGGTCGCCCCGCCCGCCTCGACGAGGAGCATCGCGCGGCGTGCCGCCGAGAGCGGTGCGGCGATCGTGAGGACGCTGCCCCAGGGCTCGCGGGCTTCGAGCCGGACGACGCCCTGCAGCGCGCGGGCGGCGTCGGCGACCACCGAGAGGCCGAAGCCGCGACCGGACAGGGCGTCCACCGCTCCGGCGGTCGAGAAGCCCGGCTCGAACACCAGGGCCAGGAGCGTCTGCGCGTCGGCCGGGTCCTCGGGCCGGAGCAGGCCGCGGCGGCGCGCCGTCGCCTCGATCGCGGCGAGGTCGGGACCCGGCCCGTCGTCGGCCACAGACACGACGAGGCGGCCGCCGCGGATCGCGACCTCGAACAGGATCGCGGCCGCGTCGGGCTTGCCCGCCGCCCGCCGGACCGCGAGCGGTTCCGCGCCGTGGCTCAGGGCGTTGCGCAGGGCGTGCAGCACCGGATCCTTGAGGGCCTGCAGCATGCCGCGGTCGACGGGAAGGTCGAGGCCGCGGACAGTGAGGTCGATCTCGCGGCCCTGCTCGCGGGCGGTCTCGCGCAGCGAGCGCGGGAAGCTGCCGAACACCGTCTCGGCCGGCACCAGGGCGAGGCGCTCGGCCTGCAGCCCGACGCGGGCGGCCGCGCCCTCGACGGAGCCGGCGGCCGCCGCCTGCCGGCGCGACAGGTCGGCGGCGTCCCGCGCCAGCACGGCGAGGCTCGCCTCGACCGCGCGCATCTCGGTGCGGACGGCCTCCACCGCGAGGTCGACGGCGTCGTCGGCCCCGGTCTCCTGCCGCGCGAGGCGGACGAGCCCGGCCACGGCGCCGCGGGCGAACGACGCCTCGGCCTGCCGCCGCAGGTCCTCGGACAGGCGGGCGAGCCGCACGAGCCCGTCCGAGATCGCGGCGCCGGCACTAAGGGTGGTCGCGAGCTCGTGGTTCGCGCGGGTCAGCGCCTCGACCGCGTCGGCCGGAACGCGCAGCAGCGCCGACCCGGCTTCGGGCGACGGCTCGACGGCGGGCGGTGGGGAGACAGGGGGCGAGGCCGGAGCCACGGCCGGGGCAGGAGCCGCCTCGATCGTCGGCACCGGTGCGGGCTGATCCGGCGGTTCCGCCTCGGCCGTCGGGGTTTCGGCGTCGTTCGCCGGCCGGGCTCCCTCCAGGCAGCGGTCGAGGGCTGCGATGGCGTCGTCCGGCATCGCGAGATCCGGGTCGGCCTTCATCCCGGCGACGTAGGCTTCGATCCGGTCGAGCGCGAGGTGGGTCGCGTTGCGGGCCTCGCGATCGAGGGGGGCGCCGGCCGAGACCTGCTCGAACAGGCTTTCGAGCCGGTGCGCCACCGCCTCGACCGGCGGCAGGTCGACGGCCCGGGACGCCCCCTTGAGACTGTGCGCCCGGCGGAAGATGTCGTTCCAGTCGGGCGCACGGCCGGTGCCCTCGGCCCCCAAGGCCGCGCGGATCGCGTCGATGTGCTCGCGGTGCTCGACCTCGAAGGCCGCGAGCAGAAGCTGGCGGATGTCGGTCACGGCGCCCTGCGGCCGATCAATGCCGGTAGCGCTCGGCGAGCGCCATCAGCGCGCCGGCCAGTTCCGTGAGGTTGGCCGAGGCGGCCTCGACCTCGCGGGTGCCGGCGGCCGTCTGCTGGCTCGCCTGCCGGATGTTCTGGAGCGCGCCCATCACCTGCTCGATGCCGAGCTGCTGCTGGTTGGTGGAGGCCACGATCTGCTGGAAGGTCTGGACGTTCTCCTCGACGCGCGCCGTGATCTCCTCGATCGTCCGCTGTGTCGTGTCGGAGCGCGACTTGCCGGTGGCGGCGCGCTTCACCGCCTCCTCGGTCAGCATCACCGAGGTGTTGATGCCGCGCTGGATCTCCGAGAGGATGCCGCGCACCTGGGTGGTCGCCGCCTTGGCCTGGTCGGCCAGCAGCTTCATCTCCGAGGCCACCACCGCGAAGCTGCGCCCGCTCTCGCCGGCCGCCGCCGCCTCGATCGCGGCGTTGAGCGCCAGCAGGTGGGTGCGCTCCGAGATGTCGTTGACCGTCTCGATGATGTCGCCGATCGTCTGGGTCTTCTCCGACAGGGCTACGATGTTGCCGGCCACCGCCTCCGCCTGCTCGCGGATCGCGTCCATGGCCTTGGCGGTGTCGGCCACCGCCCGCAGGCCCTGGCGCGAGGTCTGGGCGGTGGCCTGTGCGGTGGCGATCACCTCGCCGGCCCGCTTCGTGATCTGGGCGCCCGAATGGGTGATCTCGTCCACCGTCGCCGCCGTCTCCTGCACCGCGGCGAACTGCTCCTCGACGGAGGCTGCCTGCTCCTGCGCCGAGGCGCGGATCTCGGCGGCGGCGGCGTTCAGGTCCGAGGTCGCGGCGCGGTTGGTGCGGGAGAGGTCGGCCAGGCCCGCCACCATGCCGTTCAGCGCACGGCCGAGGCGGCTGATCTCGTCGCCGCCGCGCACCGTCAGCGTCTGGGACAGGTCGCCGCCGCCGACCTTCTCGGCGAAGGCCATCACGCCTTCGAGCGGGCGCACCACCGCGCGGCTGATCAGGATGGTGACGAGGATGGCCAGCACGACGCTGGCGAGCAGCGTCAGCAGGATCGAGAGCCGCGAGCGCTCGTGGATGTCGCCGATCCCGCGCTGGCCGACGCTGATGCTGTCGTCGACGGCGACCCGGGTGCGCTCGACGGCGACAATGGTCGCCTCGTAGGCGCGGTTGATCTCGGCGTTGCGGCCCTCGACGCTGGCGACGTCGCCGGCGAGCGCCGCCACGAGCTGTGCCTCGCTGGCGTCCCGGTACGGGCGATAGATCTCGACGGCCTGGCGCAGGACGGCGTGGAGGCGGTCCCAGGCCGCCGTCCGGTCCACCGAGAGGGCGCGGTTGCGATAGGTGTCGGCCTCGCGGATCAGGTCGGCGAAGAGGCCTTCGGTCGAGGCGGCCGTGCGGCGCCAGGCGGCGAGGACGTCCTCCTCGCCCATGGGCCGACCCTGCGCCTTCATCAGCGTGGCGATCACCGCGTTGCGGCGCATCACGCCGAGGTCGCGCGTCTGGTTGCCGAGGATGTCGAGCTGGCGCAAAACCGCGAGGTCGCGGGCGACGATGGTGTCGGTGGCGTCGCGGACCGACCCGATCTGGCCGATGGCGTAGAGGCCGAGGGCGACCAGCACCACCGTGACGGCGGCGAAGCCGAGGAGGATCCGTTTTCCGATGGAGATCGACAAGGCGGCTGATGCTCCGGGTCAGGCGGCGGCGTCGTGGATCGCGCGCGTCTCGCGTCTCAAGGCAGGGTGCGCCGCAGCAGCTGCGGCAGGTCGATGACGACGAAGTCGCCGAGGCCGGACGGGCCGGGATCGGCCGGGGCATAGCGCGAAACCGCATCGCTGCCGAATCCGCCCTCCGCACCCTCGGCGTCGCCTGCGACCTCGGCGAGATGGGCGAGCCCGAGCACGCGGTCGACGGCGAGCGCGGTCGGCGTCCCGCCGGCGCGAAGGACGACGAGGTGGCCGCCGGCGGCAACCTCCGCTCCCGGCCGTCCGAGGGCGCGGGCGAGGCCGACGACGCTGACGATCCGGCCGGACAGGGCGACGAGGCCGAGGATCGCGGGGGCGGCGCCCGGCACCGGCGTGCACGGCCGCGCCGCGAGCACGCGCGCGACCCCGGAGAGTGGCAGGCCGAAACGCTCCGTCCCGCAGGCGCAGACGAGGTAGGCCGTGCTCGGGGCCGCCGCGCGCGCCGTCGCCCCGCGCCGCGCGAGGGCGGCCGTCCGTTCCGCGCGCAGCGCCGCCGTGCGGGACGGCCGGTCGGCTGGTTTCATCTGGCGATCCGCCGCGTTCACGCCGCCCCCGTTCCGATGCCGTCGCGGATCGCGGCGGCGCTGAGGGCGATCTCGCCGGCGCACGCCCCGTCGCCCTCGGGCAAGGGCGCATCCGGCGGCAGCGCTTGGCTCAAGGCGACCGCGTTGTCCAGCGCCCGGCGCGCGTCGGCGGTCCGCCCGAGGGACCCGAGCAGCAGGCCGAGATGGTAGTGGGCCATGACGTAGCCGCGGTCGAGGTAGAGCGCGCCGCGGAAGGCCCGCTCGGCCTCCGCCTCGCGGCCGAACCCGAGGGCGAGCAGCCCCTCGTAGAGCCGCAGGGCCGGGTCGGTGGGTCGCACGGCGAGCGCGTCGCGCAGCAGGCGCCACGCCGCGCCGGTGTCGCCGGCGTCCGCCAGCGCGCGGACGGCGAGCGCCACGTCCTCCGCCACCAGGTCGGGCGTCATGACCACCGCGGGCGCCGGATCGATCGGGGCCGCAGCCTTCGCGGACGGCGCCGGGCGGACGATCTCGGCGACGGCCGACGCGCCGGAGGCCTCGAGGAGCATGTCTGCCGCCGGACGGAATTCGAACGACGATGCTTCGACGAGGGGCGAGGACGGCGGCGGCTCCCCGCGAGTCTCGGGTTGCGATGCAGGAGCCGATTCGGGCGGCCGGCGATAGGCGACGGTGCCCGGCAGGTTCACCGCCTCGAGCCAGCCGGCGAAGGCCGGGTGGGGCTCGGCGTGGCCGATCAGCAGCCAGCCTCCGGGGCGCAGGCGCCGTCCCAGCGCCCGCACGATCCCGGCGACGGTCTCGGCGCTGAAATAGATCAGGACGTTGCGGCACAGGATGAGGTCGAACCCGTCGAAGCCCTCGGGCATGCTGCCGTCGAGGAGGCTCATCAGGTTCTGGCGCTCGAAGCGCACCATGCGCCGGAACTCCGGCCGCAGGGCGTAGCCGCCCTCGCGGGTCGCGCCGGGGCTCGCCGGGACGCGGTGGAAGTAGCGCACGCGCTCCTCCACCGGCAGCGTCCGCAGGGCCCAGCGGCCGAACTCGGCCGCCCGCGCGGTGGCGAGCGCGGCGATGCTGATGTCGGTGCCGACGACCGAGACCCGCCAGTCGGGAAGCGCCGGCCCGAGCAGCTGATGCAGCAGGATCGCCACCGAGTAGGGCTCGGCGCCTGTCGAGCAGCCGGCGCTCCAGACCCGGAGGGTGCGTTCGGTCCCGCGGGCCGCGACCAGGCCGGGCAGGATGGTCTCGCGCAACGCGGCGAACTGCTCGGCGTAGCGGAAGAAGAAGGTCTCGCCGATCGTGATCTCGGCCTCCAGCGCCGCCCACTCTCCGGCGCCGTCGTCCAGGCGCGCGTCGTAGGCGGCGGCGTCGGCCACGTTGCAGGCCTTGAACCGCCGCCGCAGGCGGTCGAACAGCAGGTCGTCCTTGTCGGCGTAGTAGTGGTGGCCGGTGCGCGCGATGATCCGCACCTTCAGGGCGGCGTAGCCCGGGTCGGCGTGAGGGCTCGGACCGGACGGCCGCCGCATCGGGTTTGCCGCCGTCCGCTCAGGCGGCCGGCAGCGCGGCGAGGCGCGCCTTCGCCGCCCGCGTCAGGGCGCCGACCCGGGCGCGCTCCTCGGCGCCGAGCAGGCGCTCCGGGTCGAGGGCGTGGATCAGCCGGTCGCCCTGGGCGATCTCGGCGGACACGCAGCCGTTCAGACTCGCCTGCGCCGCCACCGGCCGGATCGCCTCGGGCTCGATGGTCACGAGGTCGGTCACCCGGTCGACGAGCCAGGCCCCAGCGGCGTCCGGCGTCAGGATCAAGTGGGCGTAGGGACCGGGATCGTGCGCCCCCTCGCGCAGGCCGAGGAGGCGCGCGAGGTCGACGACCGGCACCGGATCGCCGCCGAGGTTGAGGAAGCCGGCGAGCCACCCGCCGGCGGCCGGCGGGCGAAACAGGTCCGGCAGCGGCAGCACCTCGCCGGCCGCAGAGCGCGGCAGGGCGCAGGGCGTGCCCGCGACGTCGAGGAGCAGGTAGCTGAGCGAGGCCGTCTCGGGCTGGGCCACCGGCGTTCCGTGCACTCGCGCTCGCTGGGCTGAGGATATGAGGATCGTTGATAGGCCCGGCGCCGAGCCGGGGCAATCGCGCGGCGCGCCCTGGGGCCGGCCTGCGGCAAATGCTTCGCGGAGGCCCGATCCCTGATGAAGACCTCGCGCCCCGCCCGAATGCCGTTGACCATCGCCGGAGCGTTCGTTAAGACACCCGTCACTTTTCACGCGGAGCGCCATGCGGGCGGCCTGCGTTGGGCGAAAGATCGATCGCGATGAAGACGATCCTTATCGTAGCGGAAGCGCCATCGACGGGGCGGCCCTGAACTCAGGGCCGCGATCCGGGCGGTGGCGCATGCAGGGTCCCTCGCGGGGCCCTTTTTTGTTGCCCGCGCCCGATCGACGACATCGAGACGACGAAGACCAGCAAGACGAGTAGGAGGAAGACGATGGGCGGCGAGGTCATGACCGGGGCCGAGATGGTCATCCGGGCGTTTAAGGATCAGGGTGTCGACACGTTGTTCGGGTATCCCGGCGGCGCGGTGCTGCCGATCTACGACGCGCTCTTTCACCAGGAGGCGGTCAAGCACGTGCTGGTCCGCCACGAGCAGGGCGCCGTGCACGCCGCCGAGGGCTATGCCCGCTCGTCCGGCAAGGTCGGCTGCGTGCTCGTCACCTCGGGCCCGGGCGCGACCAACATCGTCACCGGCCTGACCGACGCGCTGCTCGATTCGATCCCGCTCGTCTGCATCACCGGCCAGGTCCCGACGCACCTGATCGGCACCGACGCGTTCCAAGAGTGCGACACGGTCGGCATCACGCGCCACTGCACGAAGCACAACTACCTGGTCAAATCGATCGACGACCTGCCGCGCATCCTGCACGAGGCCTTCTACGTCGCCTCGCACGGCCGGCCCGGCCCCGTCGTCGTCGACCTGCCCAAGGACATCCAGTTCGCGAGCGGGCTCTACGAGCGTCCCTCGGTCGACGGCCACAAGACCTACAAGCCGGCGGTCAAGGGCGACGCGGACAAGATCCGTACGGCCGTCGAGCTGATGGCGGGCGCGCGCCGCCCGGTCTTCTACACCGGCGGCGGCGTGATCAATTCCGGCCCCGAGGCCTCGCGCCTGCTGCGCGAACTCGTCGCCGAGACGGGCTACCCGGTCACCTCGACCCTGATGGGGCTCGGCGCCTTCCCGGCCTCCGACGACAAGTTCCTTGGGATGCTCGGGATGCACGGCACCTACGAGGCCAACCTCGCGATGCACGAGTGCGACGTGATGATCTGCGTCGGCGCGCGGTTCGACGACCGCATCACCGGCCGCCTCGACGCGTTCTCGCCGTTCTCGAAGAAGATCCACATCGACGTCGACGCCTCCTCGATCAACAAGGTGGTCAAGGTCGACGTCGGCATCGTCGGCGACTGCGCGAGCGTGCTGTCCGACATGCTGGAGGCCTGGCACGCCCTGCCGGCGCGGCCCGAGAAGTCCAACCTCGACGGGTGGTTCGCCAAGATCCGCACCTGGCGGGCGCGCGAGTGCCTCGCCTACTGGCCCTCGGGCACGATCATCAAGCCGCAGCATGCGGTGCAGCGCCTCTACGAGGCGTGCAAGGACCGCGAGACCTACATCACGACGGAGGTCGGCCAGCACCAGATGTGGGCGGCGCAGTACTTCAAGTTCGAGGAGCCGAACCGCTGGATGACCTCCGGCGGCCTCGGCACCATGGGCTACGGCCTGCCGGCGGCCATCGGCACGCAGCTGGCCCATCCCAAGGGCCTGGTCATCGACATCGCGGGCGAAGCCTCGATCCTGATGAACATGCAGGAGCTCTCGACCGCGGTGCAGTACCGCCTGCCGGTCAAGATCTTCATCCTGAACAACGAGTACATGGGCATGGTGCGCCAGTGGCAGGAGCTGCTGCACGGCTCGCGCTACTCGCAGAGCTACTCGGAGAGCCTGCCGGACTTCGTCAAGCTGGCGGAGGCCTACGGCGCCAAGGGCATCCGCTGCGACAAGCCGGGCGACCTCGACGCGGCGATCGCCGAGATGCTCGACTACGACGGCCCGGTCGTCTTCGACTGCATCGTCGACAAGAAGGAAAACTGCTTCCCGATGATCCCGTCGGGCAAGGCGCACAACGAGATGCTGCTCTCCGACTACCTCGGCGAGACCGGAATGGAGATCGGCGACGTGATCTCCGAGGAAGGCAAGATGCTGGTGTAGGCTTCGGTGGCGGCCCGACCCTGCGGTCGGGCCGCGATCCGCCGCATCGGCGGCGACGCGCAGCCGCGCCCGCCTCGCCCCAGGGGTGCGAGGCCGCGGATTGGACGAACTGGACGACGAGGACGCGCCCCGCAATGAACGCCATGAACACCCACTATCCCGACGCCGGCAAGATCGAAGCCGTCAACCGGCACACCCTCGCCGTGATCGTCGACAACGAGCCGGGCGTGCTCGCGCGCATCTCCGGGATGTTCTCGGGGCGCGGCTACAACATCGAGAGCCTGACGGTGTCGGAGACGGAGGAGGCGCGCCACCTCTCGCGCATCACCATCGTCACCGCCGGCACCAACGCGGTGATCGACCAGATCAAGGCGCAGCTCGACCGCCTCGTGCCCGTGCACCGGGTCGTCGACCTGACCCTCCAGGGCAGCGCGCTCGAGCGCGAGTTGTGCCTCGTGAAGGTGGCGGGGCAGGGCGAGCATCGCGGCGAGGCGCTGCGGCTCGCCGCCGCCTTCGGCGCCAAGACGCTGGACGCGACGCTGACCTCCTTCGTGTTCGAGCTCACCGGCGCGACCGAGGAGATCGACCGCTTCATCCGCCTGATGACCGTGCTCGGCCTCGTCGAGATCTCCCGCACCGGCATCGCCGCCATGGGCCGGGGCGCCGACCCGATGTGATTTCGCGAGAGCCGGCGCTATGATGGTGCCGGCTCGCGAAAGGAGCGTCGGGATGGAAGGGAAACTGGAACGATCTGGTCAGGCGTTCGCCGTCCGGTTGTCTGCGGACGACGTCCGCTCGCATGGCCTCAGCGAGGGCCAGACCGTCGAGGTGACGGCGAAGGACCGTATCGTCACGACGACAGATGCCGGCCCTCACGTTCAGGGCCGCCGGCACGTGAACGGGATCCCGGTCTTCACGATGGCCGAGATGGTCGCGGAAGCGCGCCGCCTCGGACCCGCGTTCGAGCCTCCCACCGTCGATTGGGGACCGGATCGCGGATCCGAGATCATCGACGATGACGACCCCCGCTGAGCGGCGGGCGCGTCCCGGCGAATTGCTCCTCGTCGACCTGGAGCCCGTCCGCGGGACCGAGCAGAACTGCCGCCGTCCGGCCCTGGTGGTCTCGAACGACGAGATGCACCTGCTGGCTTGCCGCGTCATCGTCTGCCCGATCACCCGGAACCGCGATCCCTGGCCGACGAAGGTGATGTTGCCGGCTGGTCTCGCGGCTGAGGGCGCGGTGCTGGTCGATCAGGTCCGCTCGATCGATCGGGACGCACGCATTCTCAGATCACTCGGTTTCGTGCCGGACGTGGTCCTCGCCGAGGTCCGCGGCAGGCTCGCGACGCTTCTCAGCCTCCTCAGCGACGACGGTGCACGCCCATGACGACCCTCTACTACGCCCCCGGCGCCTGCTCGCTCGCCTCGCACATCGCCCTGGAGGAAGCAGGCGCGCCCTACGACACCGTGCGCCTCGACCTCGCCGCCGGCGACCAGCGGGCGCCGGAATACCTCGCGATCAACGAGCGCGGCCGGGTGCCGGCCCTGGTCGTGGGCGACTGGGTCCTCACCGAGAACAGCGCCATCCTGCGCCACGTCGCCCGCGCGCACCCGGAGGCGCGGCTCTGGCCCGAGGACCTGACGGCGCAGGCGGTGGCCGACGAGTGGTTGTGCTGGCTCGCGACCAACCACCACCCGGCCTACGCCCACATCCGGCGGGCGGAGCGCTACAGCGACGACGAGGCGGCGCTGCCCGGCATCCGCGCCAAGGCGGCCGACACCTTCGGCGACCTCTGCACGATGACCGAGGTCCGACTCTCGAACGGCGGCTGGGCGGTGGAGGACCGCTATGGCGTGGTCGACGCCTACCTGATGGTGTTCTGGGTCTGGGCCCGCGGGCCGACCCTGCGCTTCGACATGCCGGCCCGGTTCCCGGCCTGGACCGCCCACGCGTGCGCCATGGCCGAACGGCCGGCCGTGCAAGCCGTCTTCGCCCGCGAAGGCCTGCCGCTTCCGGCCTAAGGCATCCCCTGACCGTCGCCCTTGCGATCCAGAACGAATCGCCCTATCAGGCGAACCGTACGGTACGGTACGGTTTTAGCGCACGATGGCATCTGGCTCGGCGATCCACGACGCGACCCCTTCCGTCCGCCAGCAGGCCGTCCTGGACGCGGTGCTGGACCTGATGGTGGAGGAGGGCGACCAGCTCACGATGGATGCGGTCGCGCGCCGTGCGAGCTGCTCCAAGGAGACCCTGTACAAGTGGTTCCGCGACCGCGACGGCCTGCTCACCGCGACGGTGCGATGGCAGGCCTCCCGCGTGCGCACCGGCCAGTACGAGGCGCACGCCCTCGACGTCGCCGCCCTGAGCGAGAGCCTGCGCGATTTCGCGACGACCTGGCTCGGCGTGATCTCGAGCCGGGCTTCGATCGCCCTCAACCGCATCGCCATCGGCGACGCGGCGTCGCGCAAAAGCAACCTCGGCAGCATCGTCCTCGCCAACGGGCGCTTCGCGATCGGCGACCGGCTGAAACCGGTGCTGGAGGCGGGCCGCGCGGCGGGGCTGCTCGCCTTCGACGACACCGAGACCGCCTTCCGCACCTTCTTCGGCCTCGTCGGCCGCGACGTGCAGATCAGACTTCTGCTCGGCGATGCGATCACCTTCGACGCCGCCGAGATCAGACGCGACGCCGCCCGCGCGGTGGAGCAGTTCCTGGCCCTCTACGGCCAGCCCAAGCGCTAACCACACCCCTTCACCAGAGAGGACCAACACTATGAGGGTTTACTACGATCGCGACGCCGACCTGAACCTGATCAAGGGCAAGAAGGTCGTCATCGTCGGCTACGGCAGCCAGGGCCACGCCCACGCGCTCAACCTGCGCGATTCCGGCGTGAAGGACATCGCCATCGCCCTGCGCGCGGGCTCGGCCACCGCCAAGAAGGCCGAAGGCCAGGGCTTCAAGGTGATGTCGGTCGCCGACGCCGCCAAGTGGGCCGACGTGGTGATGATGCTCACCCCGGACGAGCTGCAGGGCGACATCTACAAGGAGTCGCTGGAGCCGAACATGAAGCAGGGCGCCGCCCTGCTGTTCGCCCACGGCCTCAACGTTCACTTCAACCTGATCGAGCCGCGGTTCGACCTCGACGTGCTGATGGTCGCCCCGAAGGGCCCGGGCCACACCGTGCGCTCCGAGTACCTGCGCGGCGGCGGCGTGCCGACGCTGATCGCGATCGCCCAGGACGCCTCCGGCAACGCCCACGACCTCGGCCTGTCCTACGCCTCCGCCAACGGCGGCGGCCGCGCGGGCATCATCGAGACTACGTTCAAGGAAGAGTGCGAGACCGACCTGTTCGGCGAGCAGGCCGTGCTCTGCGGCGGCGTCGTCGACCTGATCAAGGCCGGCTTCGAGACCCTGGTCGAGGCGGGCTACGCCCCCGAGATGGCCTATTTCGAGTGCCTGCACGAGGTGAAGCTCATCGTCGACCTCATCTACGAGGGCGGCATCGCCAACATGAACTACTCGATCTCGAACACCGCCGAGTACGGCGAGTACGTCACCGGCCCGCGCATCGTCACCGCCGAGACCAAGGCCGAGATGAAGCGCGTCCTCGACGACATCCAGTCGGGCAAGTTCACCCGCGACTGGATGCTGGAGAACAAGGTCGGCCAGACCTCGTTCAAGGCCACCCGCGCCAAGCTCGCCCGTCACCCGATCGAGGAGGTCGGCGCCAAGCTCCGCGGCATGATGCCGTGGATCTCCGAGAAGGCGCTGGTCGACAAGACCAAGAATTGATCCGTTCGGACGTTCGGTCGAGCCCTTCCAGGCGACCATGATCGATGAAGGCCGGCCCCGTGGAAGCGGGGCCGGCCTTTTTCATGCGGCGGGCAAACTCGGCAATTGCCCGCGCCGACGTTTGCGGGGACAGTGCCGCCGCGAAAGTCCGAGACAACTCCGCGACGCAAGGATCGCGGAGGCTCGGCCGGCTCGGGAGGAAACCATGGCCTCGCTCTATTCGGACGCGCACCGCGCGCTCCAGCAGGAGTTCAAGACCACCAAGCTCGCCGACCGCCTCGACACCCAGTGGGTGCACGAGACGATCCAGGACGACGAGGCGGCCTTCATCGGCTCGCGCGACATGTTCTTCCTGTCGACAGTCGATCCCGACGGCATGCCGACGGTGTCGTACAAGGGCGGCGGCCCCGGCTTCGTGAAGGTCGTGGACGACCACACGCTGGTGTTCCCGGGCTTCGACGGCAACGGCATGTTCTACTCGATGGGCAACATCGAGGGGCAGGCCAAGGTCGGGCTGCTGTTCATCGACTTCGAGACGCCGCACCGCGTCCGCGTGCAGGGCACCGCGACGCTGCTGCGCGACGATCCCCTGATGGCGCACTACACCGAGGCCAAGTACCTGGTACGCGTCGACGTGGTGAAGATCTGGGTCAACTGCCCGCGCTACATCCATAAGTACGAGAAGATCGCACAGAACAAGTACGTCCCGACGCCGGGCCGCGAGACGCCGCTGGCCGCGTGGAAGCGCTTGGACTTGGCCGGCGACGTGATCTCCGACGCGGACAAGGCCCGCGTCGCGAAGGAAGGCCGCCTGGAGGTGCCGGAATACGAGGCGCTGGTCGCCCGCGGCGAGGCGTAGGTCTCAAACGCCGAGCTGGCGCGCGAGGTCGGCGAGGTCGGCGGCCGCATAGGTCACCGGCACGCCGGGCGCGGTCTCGCCGCCGGCCGGCCCGTGCTCGCGCGGGCGGGCGATGTGGGCGGTCGCCAGCCCATGCTGCGCCGCCGCCGCGAGGTCGAGCGAATGCGCTGCGACCATCAAGGTCTCGGAGGCCGAGAAGCCCAAGGCCGCGACCGCGTCCCGGTAGAGCGCGGGCTTCGGCTTGTAGTCGCGGGAATAGCCCGCCCCGAGGATGGCATCGAACGTGAAGCCGTTGCGCCGGGCGAGGTCGACCATCAGCCGGACATGCCCGTTCGAGACGGGCGCGAGCAGGTGGGCCGCCCGCAGGCGCACGAGCGCATCCGGCACCTCCGGCCACGCATCGAGCCGGTGCCAGGCCAGGACAAGGTCGGCCAGGACCGCCTCGGGAACCCCGTCGATCCCGAAGGCAGCCAGCACCGCGGGCAGCGACTCCGCCTGGAGCGCGTCGAGGTCGACGTAGCCGCGGGCGCCGGAGCGCACCGTCTCCATCGACGGCCCGTAGCGCGCCCGCCACGCATCGGCGAAGGCACCGCCATCGAGCTGCGGGGCATAGGGCGCGAGCAGCTGCTCCGCCTCACGCGCCACGCCCGAGCGCCAATCCACCAGCGTCCCGAAGACGTCGAAGATCAGGGCCCGGACCGCCATCACACGCTGCGCAGGCGCGTGCGGCGGACGAAGCCGACGATGTCCTTGACCGCATCGAGCGTCGGCGCGGCGATGGCCTCGGCCCGCTCCGAACCGTCGGCCAGCACCGCGTCGATGTGGGCGGGATCGGCGGTGAGCCGCTTCATCTCGGCGGCGATCGGCGCCAGCGTCTCGACGGCGAGCTCGACGAGCGCGCCCTTGAAGGCCGAGAACTGCGCGCCGCCGTAATCGGCGAGCACCGCGTCGCGGGTGGTGCCCTTGAGCCCGGCGAAGATGCCGACGAGGTTGTCGGCCTCCGGTCGGCCGGCAAGGCCAGCGGCTTCCGAAGGGAGGGCGTCGGGATCGGTCTTGGCCCGGCGCACCTTGCTGGCGATCGCGTCGGAATCGTCGGTGAGGTTGATGCGCGAATTGTCCGAGGCGTCGGACTTCGACATCTTCTTGGTGCCGTCGCGCAGGCTCATCACCCGGGCGGCCGGCCCGCCGATCAGCGGCTCGGTGATCGGGAAGAAGCCGGCGCCCTCGTCGTGCCCGTGCGCTGCGATCGAGCCGGCGAAGTCGGTGTTGAACTTCTGAGCGATGTCGCGGGTCAGCTCGAGATGCTGCTTCTGGTCCTCGCCGACTGGCACGTGCGTCGCGCGGTAGGCGAGGATGTCGGCGGCCATCAGCACGGGATAGGCGTACAGGCCGATCGAGGCCGCCTCGCGGTCCTTGCCGGCCTTGTCCTTGAACTGGGTCATGCGGTTGAGCCAGCCGAGGCGCGCGACGCAGTTGAACACCCAGGCGAGCTCGGCGTGCTGCGGCACCTGGCTCTGGTTGAACACGATCGAGCGCTTCGGATCGATGCCGGCGGCCAGGAACGCGGCGGTGACCTCGCGGATCTGACCCTTCAGCGCCTCCGGGTCCTGCCACAAGGTGATCGCGTGCAGGTCGACGACGCAGTACAGGCACTGCGCCTCGCGCGCCTGCATCTCGACGAAGCGCTTGATCGCCCCGAGGTAGTTGCCGAGATGCAGGTTGCCCGTCGGCTGCACGCCCGAGAACACCAGTTCCTTGAACGCGGCCATCGGCGCGGTCCCTCGAATGCCGGGCCGAGGCGATCTCGCGTCCCTGGAAGGGCGGGTTTCTGGCACCCGGGGGACGAGCCGGTCAAGGCGAGGGGCGACTACGGCTCAGGGCAATCGCCTGAAAGCGCTGGCCCTGTCTTTCTGACGCCCTCAATCGCCGACGCCCGCCTCCACGAGCACAAACTTTCGCCCCGCTACGCTTTGCAGGACCGAAGTCCTGAAAGGCCCGGTCCTCCGCGAGCGCTCTTCGCGCCCTCAAGTTGCTGAACGCGGCTTCGACCGACCGCTATTGTCTATGGCTCGCGGTAGGCCACCTGCGCGCTCGGGCAGAGGTCGACGAGCACGCAGCGGCAGCAGGCGGGCTTGCGGTGGTGGCAGACCTGCTGGCCGTGCAGCATCAGGATCTCGTGGTTGTCGTAGAGGTCCTGGGCCGACCAGTCGGCGGGAAGCTGCGACCTCAAGATCGGGTGCGACGGGCCGACATCCATCTTCGGACCGATCAGCCCGAGGCGCTGGGCGACGCGGTGGTGGTGGCTGTCCACCGGCAGAGCCGCCATGCGCAGCACCGAGAACGACAGCACGGCTGCGCTGGTCTTGGGGCCGATTCCGGGGATCGCCTCGAGCCAGGCCCGCGCCGCGTCCACCGTCATCTCCCCCAGGAAGTCGAGCGACAGGCCGCCGTGGCGCGCCTCCACCGCCCGCAGAACGGCCTGGATGCGCGGCGCCTTCAGCTCCGGCCAGGTCACGCCGCGGATCGTCTCCTCGATCGCCTCCACCGGGGCGGCGAGCAGGTCCGCCCAGTCCGGAAAGCGCGCGCGCAACGCCTTGAACGCACGGCCCGAATCGGCGTTGCGGGTGCGGTGCGAGAGCAGCGACGAGACCAGCTCGGAGAGCGGATCGAGGCTGTGGAAGTACGGGATCGGGCAACCGTAGACCGGGCACAGCCGGCGGTGGATCTCCAGCGCCTTCGCCGTGAGGTCGGCGGGCGGCCCATCCGTCGCCGCGGCTGCGCGGAGAGGGCGGGCGGCGGCGAAGAGGTCGTGGCGGTTCGCGCTGGGCATGGGGGCGGAATCCGCGAGGATTCCCGCCGGTTCCCCAGCCCGATGCCGCAGGGTTAGAACATGTTCTTCACGCGAGCCGGCATCCACCTCGCTTGGAAATGCTCAACGGGTCAGCGCGTAGATGTTCACGTCGAGCTTGTCGTCGGCCTTGTCGGCGAGGTCGGTGACGTATTCCTCGATGAAACGGTCCTGGACGACGATGTCCTTGGCGTCGAGGTAGGTCGTCAGGGTCTCGTAGGTGCCGTCGATGTCGTCGTAGGAGCCCTTGTGCGGGAAGCGCAGGGCCTTGCCGGACGGGGTGGTGCCGAAGCGCAGGCCGTCGGCGGCGGTCGGCGCCGGGTCGGGCGCGGACGCCACTGGGATCATCGCCTCGTAGGCGAAGCCGTCGTCGTCGGTCCGGGTGAAGACCGCGAGCGGGCGACCGGTCGGCGCGATGCCGGCCTTGGCCAGGTCGGCCTCGATCCGGGCGAAGGCGTCCTTAAGGCTCGGCACCGCCTCGTCCCACTTCGTCTTGCCGGCCAGGATCGCGGCGGGCTTGGCCGGCAACGTCACCGCGTCCACGTCGTCGGCGTTGGCCGGCGCCTCCACCAGGGTTTTTCGCCCGGAGGTCTGGGGAGGGGACGAGGAAGGAGCCTGCGCTTGCGGCGGGGCAGGAGGC